>NZ_NKUH01000058.1:0-28225 GCF_009192895.1 Xanthomonas sp. LMG 12460
AGGGGTTGGGGTGAGGGTGCGACAGCCAGCGAAGCCAGCAAGGACCGGCATTGCCAACCGCCACCGCTCCTACGACTCCCTGCTTTCCACAGCCGAACGGCTGGTCATCCCCACTCCCGAATCCCCGCCACTCAACGGCATGCCTGCGTGATCCACCGGAATCGGCGCATAGTCCTCGCCGAACGCCACTTCGCCCGGCGTCCACCCTGAGCGGCGTCGCACCGCACCCCAGAAGCGCTTGAGCCCTTCCCACTGCAGCGCCACCAGGCCCAGCTCGTTGTCGCGGTCCACCATCGGGTCGCCCACGCCGGTCGGCCGCACCGGCTCGCCATACAGCGCGGTGCCGAACAGCACGTCCCAGAACGCGAACACCTGGCCGAAGTTGCAGTTGTGCAAGCCGGGTCGCTCCGGGTCCACGCGCATGTGGTGCAGGCGGTGGAACGGCGGATCGACCAAGATCTTGTCGAGCACCGGACCGAAGCCGAACCGGGTGTTGGCGTGCGACAGGTTCTGCACCAGCTCGCCGAGCAGCATCAGCCAGGCGAACTCGTCGGCCTCGATGCCGAACGCGATGCCCACCGCGGCCAGCACGAACGATTGCAGCATGCCGTCCAGGTAGTTGCTGCGGTCGTTGGCCCAGCAGCTGAGCTGGCGCTGGCTGTGGTGCATGCTGTGCATCGCCCACCACCACGGCATCCAGTGCTGCACCCGGTGCATCCAGTAGTAGGTGAAGTCGTAGGCCAGGTAGTACAGCGCGAACAGCACCAGCGGATGCTGGTCCAGCCACGGCCACAGATGGCGCAGGCCGGTCTCCGGCGCCGCCGCGGCGTTGGGGTCGGCGCCGCCCAGCGCGTTCACCACCGGGGTCAGGATCAGGAACGAGAACAGCGGGAACACCCCGATCAGCATCAACCAGGTGTAGTGGAAGTCGATCCGCGCCAGCCGCCGATGTTCCCAGCGCTCGGCCGGCCACAGGCTCTCCAGCGGCCGGAACAGCACACCGATGATGGACAGTTGCAGCGCGGCCACCAGCAGCGAGGCGGCGATGTCGTGCGGATCGTCGCTGAGTCCGGTCAGGTGCAGCGCCGCCAGCAGCGGCGCCACCGCATGGCTGGCGACCAGGTCGACCAGCGTGGACCAGGCGTGGGCAATGGACGAGACCAGGGCGATGACAGGCATGCGGAGACGGCGATGGAGGCGCGACGGCCGGCGCGACAGCATGCGGCCGCTGGCTTTCGCCAAGCTGTCCACGCCGGCCGATGCCGGCCACGCGCGGTCGTGCTAGTGCGTCGCGACGGCGTCGGGTCGCCGGCTCGGCAGCAGCGCGGCGACGATGCCCAGCAGCGGCAGGAACGACATCACCTGGTACACGAAGACGATGCCGCGATGGTCGGCGAGCAGGCCCAGCACCGCCGCGCCCAGCCCGCCCATGCCGAAGGCGAAGCCGAAGAACAGCCCGGAGATGGTGCCGATGCGCCCGGGCATCATTTCCTGCGCATACACCAGGATCGCCGAGAACGCCGAGGACAGCACGAAGCCGATCAGCACGGTCAACGCGGTGGCCGCATGCAGGCCCACGTGCGGCAGCGCCAGCGCGAACGGCGCCACGCCCAGGATCGACACCCAGATCACCGGCTTGCGGCCGATGCGGTCGCCGACCGGGCCGCCGATCAGCGTGCCCAGCGCCGAGGCCAACAGGAACGCGAACAGGTGCAGCTGCGCACTCTGCACCGAGATGCCGAAGCGCTGGATCAGGTAGAACGTGTAGTAGCTGCTCAGGCCGGCGATGTAGAAATACTTGGAGAAGATCAGCAGCAGCAGGATGCCGACGATGCGCACCACCGTGGCGCGCGGCAGCGCCGGCACCGCGGCGACCGGCCGCGGCGTCGCGCGCGCGGCCTGCAGGTGCAGCGCGTACCAGCGCCCGACGTAGGACAACAGGGCGATGCCGAGCAACGCCGCGCCGCCGAACCAGGCCACGCTGTGGCGGCCGTTGGGCACGATCACCGCTGCGGCGATCAGCGGCCCCAGCGCGGTGCCGGTATTGCCGCCGACCTGGAACACCGACTGGGCCAGACCATGGCGGCCGCCCGAGGCCAGCCGCGCGATGCGCGAGGATTCGGGATGGAAGATCGCCGAGCCGATCCCGACCAAGGCCGCCGCCAGCAACACCATGCCGAAGCTCGGCGCATAGGCCAGCAGCAACAGCCCGCACAGGGTGGAACTCATGCCCATCGGCAGCGAATACGGCGCCGGCCGGCGATCGGTGCGCAGCCCGATCAGCGGCTGGAACAGCGAGGCGGTGATCTGGTACGTGAGGGTGATCAGGCCGACCTGGGCGAAGCTGAGCTGGAACTGGCCCTTGAGCACTGGATACAGCGCCAGGATCAGCGACTGCATCATGTCGTTGATCAGGTGCGAGGAGGTGATCGCGGCCAGAACGCCGGACGCGACCTTGCGCGGGGCGACGGGAGCGGCGGGAGCGGCAGCGACGGGCACGGCAGGGCGCAGCGTGGACATGGCGGGACGGGCATTGCCGGGAGTGCGTGCATGGTAGGCTGCCCTGCCCCGACCTTCTTGCGCGACATGCCCAGCAACCATCGCAAAAAGGACATGTTGGTGCCGCGCGCCGGCCGCAATGCGGACGACGCGCCCGCCGACGTGGTGTGCAAGGCCGTCGACTACCCGCCCGACAGCGCCATCGCCCCGCACCGGCATGCGCGTCATCAGTTGATCTACGCGGTGTCCGGCCTGATGGTGGTGCGGTCAGGCCAGGGCCACTGGGTGGTGCCGAGCACGCGCGCGCTGTGGATCCCCGCCGGCACCGAGCACAGCGTGCGCTGGATCGGCGTCCTGCGCATGCGCAGCCTGTACATCCGCCCCGCCGCCATCGCCGGCATGCCAGACACGCCGACGGTGATGGCGGTGGAGCCGCTGCTGGAAGCACTGATCCGCAGCGCCGCGGAGATCCCCTGGGACCACGCCGCCGACTCGCGCGACGGGCGGCTGATGCGGCTGATCCTGGACGAACTGCATGCCCTGCCGGCGCTGCCGCTGTACCTGCCGCAGCCGCGCGATCCGCGCCTGCTGCGCATCGCCGCCGCGCTCGACGCCGACCCGGCCGCTCCCACCACGCTGCACGCCTGGGCCGCGGCGCTGGGTGTGGACGTCAAGACCATCCAGCGCCTGTGCCAACGCGAACTGCAGATGCGCTTCGGCCAGTGGCGCCAGCAACTGCGCCTGCTGCGCGGGCTCGAACGGCTGGCCGCCGGCGACCGCATCATCGACGTGGCGTTGGAACTGGGCTACGACAGCCCCAGCGCGTTCACCGCCATGTTCAAGCGCCAGTTCGGGCAGCCGCCGAGCCAGTTCTTCCGCTGAGCAGGCGTGCAGCCCGCGGCGTGGCTCAGGCCTGCGCCAGCGCCTGCTGCAGGTCGGCGAGCAGGTCGTCGATGTGCTCGATGCCCACCGATAGCCGCACCGTATCCTCGCTGACGCCGCTGCGCTGCAATTCCTCGGGCGAGAGCTGGCGATGCGTGGTGGACGCCGGATGCGTGGCCAGCGACTTGGCGTCGCCGATGTTGACCAGGCGGGTGAACAGTTGCAGCGCATCGAGGAAGCGCGCGCCGGCGGCGCGGCCGCCGCGCAGGCCGAAGGTCAGCACGCCCGAGCCGTGGCCGCGCAGGTACTTTTGCGCCAGCGCGTGCTCGGGATGGTCCGGTAGGCCGGCGTAGTTGACCCACTCCACCTTGGCCTCGCCCTGCAGGTGCCGCGCCAGCGCCAGCGTGTTCTGGTTGATCCGGTCCATGCGCAGCGGCAACGTCTCGATGCCCTGCAGGATCTGGAACGCGTTGAACGGCGACAGCGCCGCGCCGGTGTTGCGCAGCGGCACCACCCGCGCGCGGCCGATGTAGGCGGCCTCGCCCAGCGCCTCGGTGTAGACCACGCCGTGGTAGCTCACGTCCGGCTCGTTGAGGCGGCGGAAGCGCTGCGCGTGCGCCGCCCACGGGAAGCGCCCGGAATCGACGATCGCCCCGCCCAGGCTGGTGCCGTGGCCGCCCAGGTACTTGGTCAGCGAATGCACCACGATGTCGGCGCCGAAGTCGAACGGCCGCAGCAGGTACGGCGTGGGCACGGTGTTGTCGACGATCAGCGGCACGCCATGCGCGTGGGCGATGGCGGCCACCGCTTCCAGGTCGGTGACGTTGCCGCGCGGATTGCCGATCGACTCCACGAAGATGGCCTTGGTGCGCTCGTCGATCAGTCCGGCGAAGGCACCGGGATCGCGATAGTCGGCGAAGCGGGTCTGGATGCCGGACAGCGGCAGCGTATGCGCGAACAGGTTGTAGGTGCCGCCGTACAGCGCACTGGAGGAAACGATGTTGTCGCCGGCCTCGGCGATGGTCTGGATGGCATAGGTCACCGCCGCCTGCCCGGAGGCCACCGCCAGCGCGCCGATGCCGCCTTCCAGCGCGGCGATGCGCTGCTCCAGCACGTCGGTGGTGGGGTTCATGATGCGGCTGTAGATGTTGCCCTGCACTTTCAGGTCGAACAGGTCGGCGCCGTGCTGGGTGTCGTCGAAGGCATAGGCCACGGTCTGGTAGATCGGCACCGCCACCGCGCGGGTGGTGGGATCGGGACGGTAGCCGCCGTGCACGGCGATGGTTTCCAGCTTCCAGTTCGGGTCGGACATGGACGGATCTCGGCAAGAGGAGCCGAGACGATAGCGCCCTGCGTGGCAGCGAATGCAAACCCGCGGTTATGAGGCCATGACGCCGGGTTGTCAGCCCACCCGGCGCGGACGGCGCGCGGGCACCCGGTATGATGGGCCGGCCAGCCCGCCGGGATGCTCACCCGATGCAACGCGCCGCCATCCGCTCGATCCTGCTGCTGCTCTTCGCCCTGCCAGCGTTCGCGCGGGCCGCGCCGCCGCCGTTCTATGCGATGGAACAGTGGAGCCAGCCCTACACCTGCGAGGCGCAGCACCAGCGCTATCTCGCCGATCCCGAACAGGATTCCAGCGTGCCCGCGCGCGTCATGATGCAACGCTACCTCGACGTGCTCGACGCGGTGATCGCTGGCGACGAGGCGACGTTGACGTTGCGCCATCTCTGCGATCGGTTCGACCTGGATTTTTTCCCCGGCATGCTGCCGCCGCCGTATGCCGAACCGTGGAATCCCTCGCCGCCGCCACCGGTCGGCAACGTCTTCACTGCTTCCGTCGACGCCGCCGGCATGGCGTTCACGCAAGAAGTCGAAGCGAAGTACTTGCCCGACCAGGTCTCGCTCTCGCTTTCCATCAGTTCCAAGGAGGATGCGCCCGCGGCCGCGGGCAGCGGACTCGGCTACCGCTATCGCGACATGGGCGACGCCTGCCCGCTGCGGCTCGGGCAACTGGCCGACAGGCTGGCCGCCGCCGGATTCTCGAAAGAGTATTTCGCTGTGGAGCCGCCGCCCCCGCAATACGCCGCCACCGACTTTGGCGTCGGCGCCAGTTTCCAGCGCGACAACCTTGCCGTGAGCGCCTCGCTGCAAGGCAAGTTCGTAGCGCAACGCGCCCACCCCGAGGCGGCCTGCTTGGCAGGCATCACGTTGTCCCTGAAGAAATAGGCGCACGCACTGCTGCCGGAGGGAACGCCGACCTTGGCGCGCCGATCCGTCGCGGCATGCAGCGCGCCATGGGCCAACAGCCAGGCACGCAACGCCTCGGCATCGACATAGCCCTCGGCACGCAGGCCCAAGGCGCACGCAGCATCGACGTTGATCGTCGCATCGTCGACGATCAAGGCCGCGTCCGCCTTTACGCCGAGCCGCGCCAGTGCATGCAGGAAGATCGCCGGCTCGGGTTTGATCGCACCGACCTCGCTGGAATTCACCACCGCATCGAACGCGTCGGCGATGCCGAGCGCCTGCAGGTCGTGCGACAGGCGCGAGGTGGCGTTGCTCAGCAGCACCACGGGCATGCGCTGGCGCACCTGACGCAGCAGCGCCAGCACCGGCGGGTTGAGCCGCGCCGCCGTCGGCGCGGACCAGGCGTCGACCAAGGCCGCAACGTCGGCCCCGTGCGCGAGCGCGGCGAGGCGCGCGGCCACCTCGGCCCGCCATTGCGCATCGAGCGTCGCACCGCGAATCGCCGGCTCCAGCAGCGCCGGCGCGAATGCCACCGCGCGCAGACTGCCCGGCGGCACGCCGTGCGCGCGCTCCAGCGCCGCATCGTCGTCGGGCCACAGCCGCAGCACTCCGTCCATGTCCACCAGCAGGGCGCGCGCCGCCGACACAGCGGAACGCGCCTGCGCGATGGAACCCATCAGGCCTTCTCGAACACCAGCTTGCCGCCCTCGGCCTCGACCTTGATGGTGTCGCCGCTGACAAACTGCCCGGACAGGATCTGCTGCGCCAGCGGGTTCTCCAGTTGCGCCTGGATCGCACGCTTCAGCGGGCGCGCACCGTACACCGGGTCGAAGCCGACGTTGCCGAGCAGCTCCAGCGCGCGGTCGCCCAACTCGATCTTCAGCCCGCGCTCGGCCAGGCGCTTCTCCAGACCATGCAGTTGGATGCGCGCGATCGACTTGATCTGCGCCTTGTCCAGCGGATGGAACACCACGATGTCGTCCAGGCGGTTGATGAACTCCGGGCGGAAATGCGCCTGCACCACGCCCATCACCGCCGCCTTCATCTGCGTGTAGGCCTCGGCGCTGCCGTCGCCGCTCAGCTCCTGGATCTGATGCGAACCCAGGTTGGAGGTCATCACGATGACGGTGTTGCGGAAGTCCACGGTGCGCCCCTGGCCATCGGTGAGGCGGCCGTCGTCGAGCACCTGCAGCAGGATGTTGAACACGTCGCTGTGCGCCTTCTCGACTTCGTCGAGCAGGATCAGCGAATACGGCCGACGCCGCACCGCCTCCGTCAGGTAGCCGCCTTCCTCATAGCCGACATAGCCCGGAGGCGCACCGATCAGCCGCGCCACCGAGTGCTTCTCCATGAACTCGCTCATGTCGATGCGGATCATCGCGTCGCTGCTGTCGAACAGGAACTCGGCCAGCGCCTTGCACAGCTCGGTCTTGCCGACGCCGGTGGGGCCCAGGAACAGGAACGAGCCGCTGGGCCGGTTCGGATCGGACAGACCGGCGCGCGAGCGGCGCACCGCGTCGGACACCACCTTGATCGCCTCTTCCTGACCGACCACACGCTGGTGCAGCTCGTCCTCCATGCGCAGCAGCTTGTCGCGCTCGCCCTCAAGCATCTTGTTGACCGGGATGCCGGTCCAGCGCGACACCACCTCGGCGATCTCCTCGGCGGTGACGCGGTCCTGCACCAGCTTGAAGTCGTGCTGTTCGGCCTCGTTGGCCGCGGCCAGCTGCTTCTCCAGGTTCGGCAGCAGGCCGTACTGGATCTCGCTCATCTTGGCGTAGTCCTGGCGCCGCTGCGCCGCTTCCAGCTCGACGCGCGCCTGCTCGATCTGCTCCTTGATCTTGGTCGCGCCCTGCAGCGCGGCCTTCTCCGACTTCCACACCTCGTCCAGATCGGAGAACTCGCGCTCGAGCTTGTCGATGTCGCTCTCCAGGTCGGCCAGGCGCTGCCGCGAGGCCTCGTCCTTCTCCTTCTTCAGCATCTCGCGCTGGATCTTGAGCTGGATCAGGCGCCGCTCCAGGCGGTCCAGTTCCTCCGGCTTGGAGTCGATCTCCATGCGGATGCGGCTGGCCGCTTCGTCCATCAGGTCGATGGCCTTGTCCGGCAACTGGCGGTCGGTGATGTAGCGATTGGACAGCGTGGCCGCGGCGACGATCGCCGGGTCGGTGATCTCCACGCCGTGGTGCACCGCATAGCGCTCCTTGAGCCCGCGCAGGATGGCGATGGTGTCCTCCACGCTCGGCTCGCCGACGAACACCTTCTGGAAGCGCCGCTCCAGCGCCGCGTCCTTCTCGATGTACTTGCGGTACTCGTCGAGGGTGGTGGCGCCAATGCAGTGCAGTTCGCCGCGCGCCAGCGCCGGCTTGAGCATGTTGCCCGCGTCCATGGCGCCATCGGCCTTGCCGGCGCCGACCATGGTGTGCAGTTCGTCGATGAACAGGATGATCTGGCCCTCGTTCTTGGACAGATCGTTGAGTACGCCCTTGAGCCGCTCCTCGAACTCGCCGCGGAACTTGGCGCCGGCGATCAGCGCGCCCATGTCCAGCGACAGCACGCGCTTGCCGCGCAGGCCTTCGGGCACTTCGCCGTTGACGATGCGCTGGGCCAGGCCCTCGACGATGGCGGTCTTGCCGACGCCGGGCTCGCCGATCAGCACCGGGTTGTTCTTGGTACGCCGCTGCAGCACCTGCACGGTGCGGCGGATTTCCTCGTCGCGGCCGATCACCGGATCGAGCTTGCCGCTCTCGGCGCGCGCGGTGAGGTCGATGGTGTACTTCTCCAGCGCCTGGCGCTGTTCCTCGGCTTTCTCCGATTGCACGGTCTCGCCGCCGCGCAGCTTGTCGATGGCGGCCTCGAGCTTCTTCTTGTCGGCACCGGCCGCACGCAGCGCCAGGCCCAACGGGCCGCCGTCGTCGGCCGCGGCCAGCACGAACCACTCGCTGGCGATGAACTGGTCGTTGTGCTGCTGCGCCAGCTTGTCGGTCTGGTTGAGCAGGCGGCTGAGGTCGTTGCCCATCGACACGTTGCCGGGCTGGCCGCTGACCTTGGGCAGCTTGTCCAGCGCCTCGCCCAGGCGCTCGCGCAGCACCGGCACGTTGACGCCGGCCTGGGCCAGCAACGGCCGGGTGCTGCCGCCGGCCTGGTCGAGCAGCGCAACGAACACGTGCACCGGCTCGATGATGGTGTGGTCGCGGCCCACGGCCAGCGACTGCGCGTCGGCCAGGGCCTGCTGGAAGCGCGAGGTGAGCTTGTCCATCCGCATCGGGAAGTCCTCTGAAGGAAAGGGCCGGCCGTGCCGGCATGCCAGCAAAATGCGGCTGTCTACCCCTGTTTCAAGGCCGTCCGCGACGTCTGTATACACCTCGCGGGACGGCGGCGACGCGACGTGACGTCCGCCGCACTCCGGTGCCAGACAGTCACACGCCGCTACCGCAACGGCGGCTACCCTCGGCGCTCCCGTCCCCACGCACAGGCCCCGCCATGCACTACGAGCTGTACTACTGGACCGGCATCCAGGGCCGCGGCGAGTTCGTGCGGCTGGCGCTGGAGGATGCCGGCGCCGGCTATCGCGACGTGGCGCGCGAGCAGGGCGATGCTGCGATGCAGCCCTTCCTCGACGGCGCCCATGCCGGCGCACGCCCGTTCGCGCCGCCGTTCCTCAAGGCCGGCCGGCTGGTGATCGCCCAGGTCGCCAACATCCTGCACTACCTCGGCCCGCCGCTGGGCCTGGTGCCGGACAGCGACTCGCGGCGGCTGCAGGCCCTGCAACTGCAGTTGACCATCGCCGACCTGGTTGCCGAGGTCCACGACAGCCACCATCCCATCGCCAGCGCGCTGTACTACGAGGACCAGCAAGCCGAAGCGCGGCGGCGCGCCGAAGACCTGCGCAAGCAGCGGCTGCCGAAGTTCCTGGGCTATTTCGAACAGGTGCTGGACCAGGGCGGCGGGCGCCACGTGCTGCGCGAGCATTCCTACGTGGACCTGTCGCTGTTCCAGCTGATGAGCGGGCTGGACTACGCCTTCCCGCAGGCGATGAAAAAACTCTCGCCGAAGCTGCCACGGCTGCGCGCGCTGCAGCAGCGCGTGTGCGAGCGCCCGGGCATCGCCGCCTACCTGGCCTCGCCGCGGCGCCTGCCGTTCAACGAGAACGGCATCTTCCGGCATTACCCGGAGTTGGATGGCTGAGCGAGGCTGGACGTCCGGTATCGGCGTGCCACGTCCGTTGAAAAACCGCCGTCATGCCGTGGTGATCTATGGTGTAGCGCGTCGGGACTGAAGTCCCTCCCACAAGGGCGCTTCAGGCGTGGCCATAGGCGCTTTCCCGCATGAGTGGCTCGAGGTGGCCTCGGGCCGCTCCTGCCAAAAACAAAAAGCCCGCATGACGCGGCACGCGCCTCGCGTCTGGCTCAGGTCCGCGTCAGCGCCTCGCGCACCGCACGCAACTGCGCCTTGACCGCGGCGGCCTGGGTCGGGCCCATGCGCAACAGCGCCTTCTGGCCGATCGACAGCGATTCCAGCGCCGGATCCACGAAGCGGTACTTGCCGCGCACCGGATCCATCTCCACCGCGAGCGGCGCGGTCGGCGTCGGGGTCTGCAACAGGTGGTCGATCACCTGCACCAAGCGATCGTTGAAGTAGCCCTGTGGATAGCCCAACTCCACATAAGCCTGCTGGAACAGCGGATAGAAGCGGCGATAGGCCGCAACCGCCGTGCCCGGATCGGCCCTGGTGAACGCCTCCACGTAGGGCGCATAACGCTGTGCATTGGTGTCGGCGATGACGCTGGCGCCGCTGGCATCGGTGCTCACCTGCAACTCGCCCGGCACCTGCTTGAGCGCCAGGGAGCGGGCCGTGACGCGGCGCTGGGTCAGGTTGTCGACCATGGTCACCAGGCGCTGGATCAGGTGGTCGCGCAGCAGCAGCGCCAGCGGTGCGTCGCCGCCGGCCAGCGCGCTAAGTGCAGACCAGGCCGCATCGTCGCTGGCGGCCAGGGCCGGAATCGCCGCGTCGGCGGCTTCCGCTGCATCGATCGGGTGCTGTATCGGCGGCGGCGTTGCCGCCGCGGCAGGCGTGTCAGGCGTTGTCGGCGCGGCCGCGGCGGGCGGCGGCGCGACCGCGGCAGGTGAGGGCGCAGCGGCGGGCCACAGCGCGGCGATGTTGTCGCGGAACAACCAGGCCGCGGCAGCGGCCACCAGCACGGCGACCAGGATCCACGGCCAGAACGAGTGACGCGGCTGCATGGGATGCACATCTCCATCGGACAATGGAGGTGTGACCGCCGCGATGCGCACCGGTTCCAGCGCGGGACGGCCGGCGTTCAGCCTAGATGCACGCCTTGCGCGAGGCGCCAGCGCCCCACCAGCGCCGCGTACGCGACCATTACCCCTGCGGGCCTGCGGCAAAGGCGATGCGCGCACCGACCCAGGCTGCGACCAGCGCCGCCGCGACGCGGTCGGCCTGCGCCGCCGGCATTGCCTTGTGCGCGATCATCCATTGCGCCGCGGCAGCGCGCGCCGGCTGCAAGGCCGCCAGTGCCGCCTTGCGATCGGCCTGCGGCCACACGCTCGCGTCGTGCCACGCGGCGATGGCGGCGGCCGGATCGCCGGGCGGCTCGGCGCCCTTGGGCTGTTTCAGCAACAACAAGGGCGACACCGTGGCCCGCAACGACAGCACCCGCCATGCGGCGAAATCGGCGTAGCGCATCGTGCCGGCGTCGTCGGACACGCGATCCACCAGGCTGCCGAACGCCTGCTGCAATCGCGTCCATGCGGGTTGATCGAACAGGCCGGGCAACGGCTGGCAGATCGGTGCGGAAAGATCGCGACTGGAGCCGTACAGCGGGCCCATGGCGTCGTAGGCCGCCTCGCCCTGCGCGGCGAACACGAAACAATGCACGTAGGGACGCGGATTCGGCTGCGTGGCCGCATCCGGCGTATAGCCGCTGCGTTCGATCCACAGCCGCAACAGGGTGAGGTCGCGCGCTTCCCCGGCCTGTCGGCTGCTCGGCTCGGACGTGTCGAGCAGCCCGGCGGACACCCCGTCGCGCTGGCGCAGCGCGGCGCTTGCGGACGCGAACCGGGCACGCGCTTCGGCCGCCTCCACCCCGGCCGCCGGCACGAAGCGATGCAGGTACACCAGCCAGGCCGAGGCCAGACCGCCATCGTAGGCGCGCAGTTGCGCCGCCGCCGCGGCCGGCGTGGCGGGAATGCTGGCGACGATGCGGTCGAAGCGCGCCGCCTGCGGCGCGAATTCGGCGTCCAGCGCGCGCGCCCGCGCCTCCATCCGCTGTTTCAGGCACGCTCCCGGATCGGTCTCGGCCAGGCAGTGCTGGCGCTGCGCCAGCCAGTCGCGTTGCGCGTTGCGCACGCCAGGCCGCTGCGCCGCCGGGACCACCTCGCGCAGCGCCGCATAGCGCAGGGCCAGCCATTCTTCCGTGGCGTCCAATCGCTTGTCCGTGCACAACAGTCGCTCCACCGCCGTGGTGGCCTTGCTGCAGTCGAACGACACCGCGCCGGCCTCGGGCATCCAGCCCAGTGCCAGCAGCAGTGCCAGCGCGCGCACGCGCAGGCCAGGGCAAGCGTTCATGCCATCCTCCTCTCGTGCATCGTTGCGATCCCGGCACCGATTGTCGCGCAGCCGTCAGTCCACCAGCACCGCGCGCGGCTTCTGCAACGACAGCAGGCCGAGCAGCGCGGCCAGCACCAGGTAGCCGCCGACGAACTGCCAGGCGATCAGCTTCGGCACGCCGCTCAGCGTCCACGGCAGGTACAGGCCGCCGCGCGGGTCCACCGAATGGATCAGCCCGAACAGGGTCAGCCCGGCCGCCACCAGCAGGAACACGGCGGCACGGCGCAGGCGGCCGTCCACCATCGCCGCCACTGCGGCGATCCACAGCATCGCGGTGATGATGAAGCCGTTGCCCAGGGTCAGGATCACCGCCAGCTCGGGCAGGCCGTGGCCGTCGAGCGTGGTCGTGAGTTTGGCCAGTTGCTCCGGGGCGATCCAGCCAGGCGCCTTGATCGCCAGCAGGTACGCCACCGACGGCAGGAAGCCCAGCACCATCGCCCCGGCGTGGCGCTTGGGCGTGGCCTGGAAGGCCTGGGTGGTGATGTCGATGGCGACGTAGACGATGATCGGCGCCAGCACCGCCATCGGCAGCCACTGCACCAGGCCGGCGACCAGCCCGAACATGCCGCCCAGGCCGATGAACAGGCCGGTGAGCAAGGTGTAGCCGCTGCGCGCGCCCATGTGCTTGTAGGCCGGCTGGCCGATGTACGGCGTGGTCTGGGCGACGCCGCCGCAGACACCGGCGATCAGGGTTGCGCCGGCCTCGACCAGCAGGATGTCGCGGGTGCGGTAGTCGTCGCCGGCGGCGCGTGCGCTCTCGCTGACGTTGATGCCGCCCACCACCATCAGCAGGCCGAAAGGCAGCAGCAACGGCAGCAGCGGCACCGTGTCGGCCAGGCCGGCGACGAACCCCAGGCTCGGCCACGGCAACACCAGCTGCGGCGCGCTCCATGGCGGCGCTTGGTGGCCGGGAATGCCGATCCCCGCGGCGTTGGCCCAGTAGTACAGGCCGGTACCCAACGCCAGCGCCAGCGGCACCCCCGGCAGGCGCCACGGCAACCGCCCCTTGGCGATCAGCACGTACAGCAGCAGGCCCAACACCACCAGCCCGACCAGCGGCGTGCGCAGCGTCTCCAGCAGCGGCAGGAAGCCCATCAACACGATGGCGATGCCGGCGATGGAGCCGAGCAGCGCGGCGCGCGGCAAGGCGCGGGTGACCGCATCGCCGAAGAACGACAGCACCGTCTTCAGCGCGCCCATCACCACCAGCGACGCCATGCCCAGGTGCCAGGTGGCCAGCGCCGCGGCCTGCGGGTCCAGGCCCTGCTGCTTGTAGCGCACGAACGCCGGGCCGAGCACCAGCAGCGCCATGCCGATGCTGGTCGGCGCATCCAGGCCCAGCGGCATCGCGGTGACGTCGCTGCGCCCGCTGCGCGCGGCCAGCCGCCGCGCCATCCAGGTGTAGAGCAGGTTGCCGACCAGCACGCCGAAGGCGGTGCCGGGAATCATCCGGGTGTAGATGACCTCGACAGGGAACTGGAACAGGCCGACCAGCGCCAGGGTGATGAAGCCGAGGATCGACAGGTTGTCGACCACCAGGCCGAAGAAGCCGTTGAGGTCGCCGGCGACGAACCAACGCGGACGCGGCGAGACAGGAGCGGGAGTGGACATGCGGGCAGTGGCGGCGTTGGGGGTCGAGGGATGGTAAGGGCAAGCGGCACCGTCGGATCGGTGCACGCGCAGGATGCCGTTTTCCGGCGACGGCGCGCCGCGGCGCTACAGCGGCAGATGCAGGAACTGGTTGAACGCGCTCGGCACGTAATCGCCGAACGCCGGCCCGTTGCGGAAGCCGCGCCGGCGATACAACGCCAGCGCCGGCGCGAACGCCGCGCCGCTGCCGGTTTCCAGGCTCAGCCGCTGCAGGCCTTCGGCGCGGGCGACCGCGATCAGATGGTCGAGCAGCGCCGCGGCCGCGCCCTGGCGCAGGAACGCCGGATGCGTGCGCATCGACTTCAGCTCGCCGCTGCCCTCGCCAAGCACCCGCAGCGCGCCGACCGCGGCCAGCGCCTCGTCGCGCCACACGCTCCACACCCGCACCTGCGGCTGCCTCAGACCCGACAGGTCCAACGCATACACGCTGCCCGGCGGCGACTGCGCCTGCATCTGCTGCAGGTGGTACTCCAGCAGCCCGCGCACCGCCGGATCGTCCAACTCACCGGGCCGAATCACGAACGAGCCAACAGTCACCGCAGCAGCCCGCCCTTGCGAATCCCCGCTTTCCACAGCCGAACGGCTGGTCATCCCCACTCCCCAATCCCCGCGGTCAAAACGACACGTCCACCGCCTGCCGCGCCCACAGCACCGACTGATGCCCGGTGGCCTGCTTCCACGCCAGCCGGATCGCCTCGATGTCGGCGCGGCGCTGCGGGGTGTCCTCGTGCAGGATCACCAGCACCTTGGTGTTGAGCCGGTTCGGCTCCTTGGCGCCGCGGAACAGCCACTGGCCGTAGGCATCGAACACGGTCAGGCCGTCGGGAAAGCGCGGCGTCACTTCCTTGTCCAGGAACGCGCGCCAGCGCGCCTCGCTGATCGGCTCGGCCTGCGGACGGTCGGCCGGGCCGCTCTCCTCGCCCACGCCGAAGTACAACTCGCTGCGCACCCAGCCGCTGGCCTGCGCCGGCCGCGCCGCATCGCCCTGCATGGTCGCGCTGACCTTGCTCGGCGCGATGGGCGCAGACGGGGCGACGCTGGCGCAGGCGCTCAGGGCCAGGAGGACGGCGATCAACGGGGCACGCAGCAGCATCGGCAAGGTCTCGGTCGGAACGGAAATGGGACAGGCGATCGTAGGCCAGACGCAGGACATGTCCGGATAACTCCAGGGCATGAGCTCATGCCCGACGGCACCGAACACACGGCTCGCACATCGCCTTAACGTCGAGCTAATATATCGCTTCATCCGGATGGATGCAGCAACCTTTGCCGACCCCAGTCGCCGCCATGGCCGGCGCGGCCGGTCTCGATGGTCATCGTTTCAGGAGAGAACCCCCATGTCGTCCCCGTTCGTCAGGCCGCTGAGCCTGGCCATCGCCCTGGCCCTGGCGGCCCCCGCGTTCGCCCAGGACGCCCCCCCGGCCACCACGACCAACCTCGATACGGTGATCGTCACCGGCACCCGCGCCAGCGGTCGCACCGTGCTCGAATCCACCGCCCCGGTGGACGTGCTCAGCGCCGAGGACATCCGCAAGGCCGGCGTGGTCAACGGCGAACTCGGCAGCGCGCTGCAGGCGCTGCTGCCGTCCTTCAACTTCCCGCGCCAGTCCAACTCCGGCGGCGCCGACCACGTGCGCGCCGCGCAGCTGCGCGGGCTCTCGCCCGACCAGGTGCTGGTGCTGGTCAACGGCAAGCGCCGCCACACCTCGGCGCTGGTCAACACCGACAGCAAGATCGGCAAGGGCACCACCCCGGTGGACTTCAACGCCATCCCGATCAGCGCGATCAAGCGCATCGAAGTGCTGCGCGACGGCGCCGGCGCGCAGTACGGCTCCGACGCGGTGGCCGGGGTGATCAACGTGATCCTCGACGACGACCCGGACAGCGGCGCGCTGGAAGCCAGCTACGGCGCCAACCACACCGACGTCAAGCCGATCCACCGCACCCTCACCGACGGCCAGACCGGCTATGCCAGCGGCAAGGTCGGCACACGCCTGGGCGAGGACGGCGGCTTCTTCAAGGTCGGCCTGGAACTGAAGAACCACGAGGCCACCAACCGCGCCGGCTTCGACCAGATCCCGCCGTTCGAGGAACAGACCCCGGCCAACCTGGCCCTGGCCGGCAAGCGCAACTATGAACTCGGCGACGGCGCCAGCAAGGATCTCAACGCCTGGCTCAACGGCAAGCTGCCGTTCGGCCAGGGCAGCGAGGTCTATGCCTTCGGCACCTACAACCAGCGCGACACGCAGGGCGCCAACTACTTCCGCTACCCCGACGGCGCCGCCAACTGGACCCAGGTGTATCCGCAGGGCTACCGCCCGGTGTCGCTGGGCGAGAACCGCGACCTGCAGGCGGTGCTCGGCGCGCGCGGGCAATGGGGCGAATGGGCCTACGACGCCAGCCTCGACTACGGCCGCAACGACTTCACCTACCGGCTCAAGCATTCGCTCAACGCCTCGCTGGGCCCGGGCAGCCCGACCCGCTTCAAGACCGGCGACTACGCGTTCGCGCAAGGCGTGGCCAACCTCGACCTGAGCCGCAGCTTCGACGCCGCCGGCGCCACCCACACCGTGGGCACCGGCGTGGAGCTGCGCCGCGAGCACTACCGCACCCGTCCGGGCGACCCGGCCAGCTACGCCGCCGGCCCCTACACCGACCGCCCCACCGGCGCCCAGGCCGGCGGCGGCCTGACCCCGCAGGATGCGGCCGACCTGTCGCGCAACGTCGCCAGTCTCTACGCCAGCGTGTCCAGCCAGTTCGGCGACAAGCTCTCCACCGACCTGGCCGCGCGCTACGAGCACTACCAGGATTTCGGCGGCGAACTGACCGGCAAGCTGGCCGCGCGCTACGAGTTCGTCCCGGCATTCGCCCTGCGCGGCGCGATCTCCAACAACTTCCGCGCGCCGTCGCTGAGCCAGATCGGCTACGAGGCCAGTTCCACCGGCTACAACGCCAACGGACAGTTGCTGCAGGGCCGCCTGCTCTCGGTCGACAACCCGATCGCGCAGGCGCTGGGCGCGCGCACGCTGCAGCCGGAGAAGTCGCGCAACTACAGCCTGGGCTTCACCAGCCGCGTCGGCAGCCACTTCGACCTGTCGCTGGACCTGTTCCAGATCGATATCGACAAGCGCATCGCGCTGTCGGAGAACATCGACGGCGACGCCCTGACCGACTTCGTCGCGCAGCGCTTCGGCATCACCGGCCTGCAGAGCGCCAGCTTCTTCGTCAACGCCGCCGACACCCGCACCCGCGGTGCCGAACTGGTCAGCAACTGGCGGCAGGCGCTGGGCCAGGGCCAACTGCAGCTGACCGGCACCTGGAGCTACGCCAAGACCGAGCTGGAGAACGTGGTGGCCACGCCGGCGCAGTTGCTGGCGCTGAATCCGGACTACGTGCTGTTCGGCGTAGAAGAGCGCAACACCCTGACCGAAGCGACCCCGCGCACCCGCGCGCAGCTGGCGGCGAACTGGAGCGACGCGCGCTGGTCGCTGCAGACCCGCGTCACCCGCTACGGCAGCGCCACCCGCGTGTTCGACTTCGGCGGCGGCTTCGCCCCGGAGCAGACCTACAGCGCCAAGTGGCAACTCGACGCCGAGGTCGAATACCACCTCACCCCGCAGTGGAGCGTGGCGGTGGGCGGACAGAACCTCACCGACGCCTACGCCGACCGCTCCAAGCCGGACATCGCCTACTTCGGCAACCTGCCCTACGACGTGCTCTCGCCGATCGGCAGCAACGGCGCTTACTACTACGGGCGGGTGCGGTACACCTTCTGACGAAGGTGTTGGGAATGGGGAGACGGGAATCGGGAATGGGTAAAAGCAACAGCAGCGCGCGCAGGCACCGCTTTTGCTCTTCCCATTCCCGTTTCCCCATTCCCGATTCCCGGCCCCCAATCCACCTGACGCTAACGCCCGCTGCGCCATCATGGCCGGATGGCAGACGCGCTCCCCCTCCGACCGCCGCCGCCGCGTCTGGACGATGCCTGCGCATTGTTCCTGGACGTGGATGGCACCCTCATTTCCTTTGCCGAACGCCCCGACCAGGTGCAGTTGCTGCCCGAGGTGCGTGAGGCGATCGGCCGCCTGCACCAGCGCCTCGGTGGCGCGGTGGCACTGGTCAGCGGGCGTCCGCTGACGCAGTTGGACGCCTTGTTCGCGCCACTGCGGCTGCCCGCCGCCGGCCTGCACGGCCACGAACTGCGCAGCAACGCCGACGCGCAGGCGGCGATGCCCGCCGATACCTCCGACTTTCTCCATGCGCTGCATGCGCGCGCCGCGCATCTGCGCCAGGCGCATCCGGGCGTGCTGGTCGAAGACAAGGGCGCCAGCGTGGCCCTGCACTGGCGGGCCGCGCCCAGCGCGGCCGAGGCGGTGCTGGCGTTCGCCGACGAACAGATCGCCGACCTGCCCGGTTACCGCCTGCAGCCCGGCGACCACGTGGTCGAGTTCGTGCCCGAAGGCAGCGACAAGGGCGTGGCGCTGACCACGCTGCTGCAGCAACCGCCGTTCCGCGGACGCCGCCCGGTGTTCGTCGGCGACGATCTCACCGACGAATTCGGCTTCGCCGCGGCCAACCAGGCCGGCGGCTGGAGCGTGCTGGTCGGCACTCGCGCCGACAGCGTCGCCACCTATGCGCTGCCCGATCCACGCGGCGTACACGCCTGGCTGCGCGATAACGCCGGATGAGGCCAGCGCAACGCCTGCCCGTCCGCGCCCCGTGGCCGTTTCCCCCACTGCTTCCGCACAAGGACCCGACCGCTCCATGAGTTCCCCCAATCTCGACCTCGGCGTCATCGGCAACGGCAGCTTCGGCGCCCTGATCGACAAACGGGCCAGCGTGGTGTGGAGCTGCCTGCCGGCCTTCGACGGCGACCCGGCGTTCTGCGCCCTGCTCTCCCCGCGCGCGCATCCCGGCGGCGATTTCAGCATCGAACTGGAAGACTTCGTCGACAGCGACCAGCACTACCTGGCCAACACCGCGATCCTGCGCACCGTGTTGCGCGACGCGCACGGCGGCGCGGTGGAGGTGATCGACTTCGCGCCGCGCTGGCGCAACCACGGCCGCTTCTATCGCCCGGTCAGCATCATCCGCCAGGTGCGGCCGCTGGCCGGCAACCCGCGCATCCGCGTGCTGGCCAGGCCGCTGGCCGACTGGGGCGCGCGCCAGCCGGAGAGCACCTGGGGCAGCAACCACGTGCGCTGGCTGCTGCCGGACTTCACCCTGCGCCTGACCACCGACGTGCCGGTGCGCTTCATCCGCGACGAACTGCCGTTCGTGCTCAACCACCCGGTCAACCTGATGCTGGGCGTGGACGAATCGCTGACCCGCTCGCTGACCGGCTACATCCAGGAAGCACAGGAACGCACCGAGGAATACTGGCGCGAGTGGGTGCGCTACCTGTCGGTGCCGCTGGACTGGCAGGACGCGGTGATCCGCAGCGCGATCACCCTGAAGCTGTGCCAGTACGAGGACAGCGGCGCGATCATCGCGGCGATGACCACCTCCATCCCGGAAGCGCCGGACACCCCGCGCAACTGGGACTACCGCTACTGCTGGCTGCGCGACGCCGCCTTCGTGGTGCGCGCGCTGAACCGGCTCGGCGCCACCCGCACCATGGAGCAGTTCCTCGGCTACATCTTCAACATCGCCACCACCGACGGCAGCCTGCAGCCGCTGTACGGCATCGGCTTCGAGGCGGCGCTGGAGGAACACGAGGTCGAATCGCTGGCCGGCTACCGCGGCATGGGCCCGGTGCGGCGCGGCAACCTGGCCTGGATCCAGAAGCAGCACGACGTGTACGGCAGCGTGGTGCTGGCCTCCACCCAGCTGTTCTTCGACCTGCGCCTGAAGGATCCCGGCGACACCCACACGTTCCTGCGCCTGGAGCCGCTGGGCGAGCGCGCCTTCGAACTGCACGACGTGCCCGACGCCGGCCTGTGGGAGTTCCGCGGCCGCGCCGAGGTGCACACCTACACCAGCGCGATGTGCTGGGCCGCCTGCGACCGCCTGGCCAAGATCGCCGCGCGGTTGGGCCTGGAAGACCGCGTGGCGTACTGGCGCGAGCGCGCCGAGCGCATCCACGCACGCGTGCTGGCCGAGGCCTGGAGTACGGAGCTGGGCCACTTCACCGACACCTTTAACGGCCACCGGCTGGACGCCTCGCTGCTGTTGCTGGCCGACATCGGCTTCATCGCCCCGGACGATCCGCGCTTCATCGCCACGGTCGAGGCGATCGGCCGCGATCTGAAGCATGGCGACGCGCTGTACCGCTACGTGGCGCCGGACGATTTCGGCGAACCGGAGACCAGCTTCACCATCTGCACGTTCTGGTACATCGACGCCCTGGCCGCGATCGGCCGCAAGGAGGAGGCGCGCGAGCTGTTCGAGCGCATCCTCGCCCGGCGCAATCACCTGGGCCTGCTGTCGGAGGATCTGGCCTTCGACAACGGCGAAGCCTGGGGCAATTTCCCGCAGACCTATTCGCATGTCGGCCTGATCATCGCCGCCATGCGCTTGTCGCGCAGTTGGCAGGAGGCGTCATGAGCAGATTGGTGGTGGTATCCAACCGCGTGGCCTTGCCCGGCGAGAACCGCGCCGGCGGCCTGGCGGTGGGCTTGCTGGCGGCGCTGAAGGAGCGCGGCGGCGTGTGGTTCGGCTGGAGCGGCAAGACCGTGCGCGGCGACAGCGGCGCGATGCACGAACAGACCCAGGGCGATATCCGCTTCGTCACCATGGACCTGAATCGCGCCGACCTGGACGCGTACTACAACGGCTTCGCCAACCGCACGCTGTGGCCGCTGCTGCACTTCCGCCTGGACCTGGTCGACTACGACCGCGCCACCCGCGAGGGCTACCGCCGGGTCAACGCCATGTTCGCCGACAAGCTCGCGCCGCTGCTGCGCGAGGACGACACGGTGTGGATCCACGACTATCATCTGATCCCGCTGGCCTCGCTGCTGCGCGAGCGCGGCATCGGCTGCCGCATCGGTTTCTTCCTGCACGTGCCGTTCCCCTCGGCCGACCTGATCCAGGCACTGCCGGACCATGCGCGGCTGTTCTCCGGCTTCTACGCCTACGACCTGATCGGCTTCCAGACCCGCCGCGACGTCGACCGCTTCCAGGCCTACGTGCGCCTGTTCGGCGGCGGCAAGGTGATCAAGGACGGCGTGCTGGAAGCGCCGGGCGGACGCAGGTTCCGCGCGGCCATGTTCCCGATCGGCATCGACACCGAACTGATCGCGCAGCAGGCGCGCGCGGCGATGTCCAAGCCGGCGGTGCGCGACCTGCGCAGCAGCCTGCGCGATCGCCAACTGGCGATCGGCGTGGACCGGCTGGACTACTCCAAGGGTCTGCCGGAACGCTTCCTCGGCTTCGAGCGCTACCTGGAACGGCATGCCGACCAGCGCGGCAGCCTCACCTACCTGCAGATCGCGCCGGTCTCGCGCGGCGACGTCACCGAGTACAAGCAGTTGCGCAACCAGCTCGAGCAGATCGCCGGACACATCAACGGCGGCCACGCCGAGCCGGACTGGACGCCGCTGCGCTACGTCAACCGCAACTTCACCCACGCCACCCTGACCGGCTTCTATCGCGCCGCACAGGTCGGCCTGGTGACGCCGCTGCGCGACGGCATGAACCTGGTGGCCAAGGAGTACGTGGCCGCACAGGATCCGGAGAATCCCGGCGTGCTGGTGCTGTCGCTGCTGGCCGGCGCCGCCGATGAACTGAAGGAAGCGCTGCTGGTCAATCCGCACGACCTGGACGGCGTCGCCGACGCCATCGCCACCGGCGCGTCGCTGCCCAAGGCCAAGCGCATCGAGCGCTGGCAGGCGATGATGGATCACCTGCGCAAGCACGACATCAACGCATGGCGCCAGCGCTATCTGCAGGCGCTGGAAAGCGTGCGCTAGCGGCGGCACACGCGTTGCACCACGCGGCGCGCATCGCCTGCGCGCCGTGCGATCCTGCCTTGCAGGCCATGCGCCATCCGCCATGGCGCGGCATGACGCGGTGTTCCGTGTCCCGTCGCGGCCGACTGCCTGCCTTGCCTAACATAGCCGCCACGCGCCGCGCCGGCTGATCTGCTTGCCGAGGCCACCGCAGCGCGATCGCTGCTTCGCGATGCACGTCGCGCTTGCGGCCGCCCGCGCCGCGTCCCAGGCGCGGCCCTGAGTCGATCGCCTGCTGCGCCGCAGCACATCATCACGCCTTCGGCGCTCTGCCTTAGGCGTTCAGTCCATATAAAGTTTCCGACGAACGGCAGGTGAAGGCGATCAAGCCGGCACGGTGATATGCCGATACTGGATCATCCCCCACGCGATCGCACCGCCCTCGCGGCGTTGCCCGTTGTTTCCCAGCCGGTGCAGACCATGCCCTCGCCAACTGCCGTTCTCCGCCCCACCGCCTCCTGGCTGCGCCCGCGTTCGGCGCTGCTTGCCCTGTCCCATGTCCTGGTGCTGCTGGCGCTGGCCGGCTATGCGTTGCACGTCGGCCGCACGGTGGGAGCCAACGGATCGGCATTGCCGCGGTTGCTGCCGGCGCTGCTGGTCGCCGTGGCCGCCGCCGCGGCACTGGTCTGGCTCGGCAGACGCAGCGCGCCACGCGCCCTGGAACACGCCACGCAGGCGCTGCAGGCGCTGGGCGAAGGCCGCTTCGAGCAGCGTGTGGAGGTGCTCGGGGACACGGCCGAGGTGGCGCTGCTGCGTGCGCTGCAGAACGCGCAACAGGCGCTGGCGGCGCGCCAGGCGCAGACCGAAGCCGAACTGCGCCACGGCCGTTTCGTGATCCAGGCGCTGGACGATCTCGACACCATGGTGCGCATCGCCGACGACGATGGCCGCGTGCATTTCGCCAACCGCAAGCTGCTGCAGATGCTGCGCACCATCGAACCGGACGTGCAGCGCTTCCGCCCCGAATTCCGCGCCGAACAGTTCGTCGGCGGCAGCATCGGCGACATCTATCCGGACAGCCAGGCGGCGATCGATCGCATGCGCGCGCTGACCGGCTCCAAGCGCGTGCGCGCGCCGTTCTTCGGCCGCCAGATCGATTTCGTGTACAGCCCGATCGACGATGCCGACGGCCGCCGCCTGGGCACCATCGCGCAATGGGAAGAGGTGACCGCGCAGGTCAACGCCGAACAGGCGCTGGCCACGGTGATCGAGGCGGCCGCGCACGGCGATTTCAGCCAGCGCATCGAGACCGCGGCGATGGACGGCGTCCTCAAGTCGCTGGCCGAGGGCGTCAACCGCATTTCCGATGGGGTGGAGAGCAATCTGGCGCAGCTGGCCGGGGCGCTGGCGGCGCTGGCCGAAGGCGACCTCACCCACCGCGTCGACGGCCAGGCGCAGGGCGTGTTCGCGCGCTTGCGCGAGGACACCAACCGCACCGTCGCCAAGCTCACCGAAATCATTGTCGGGATCCAGGAGTCGGCCGACACGATCCGCCGCGCCGCCTCGGAGATCGCCGCAGGCAATACCGACCTGTCCGACCGCACCGAACAGCAGGCGGCGAGCCTGGAGGAGACCGCCAGCTCGATGGAAGAGTTGACCTCGGCGGTGAAGCAGAACGCCGACAACGCGCAGCAGGCCAACGGCCTGGTGCAGAACACCGGCGAGGTCGCCCGTTCCGGCGGCCAGGTGATGGACGAGGTGGTGGCGACGATGCGCGCGATCAGCACGTCCTCGCAGCGCATCGGCGAGATCATCGGCGTGATCGACGGCATCGCCTTCCAGACCAACATCCTGGCGCTCAACGCCGCGGTGGAAGCGGCGCGCGCCGGCGAACAGGGCCGCGGGTTCGCCGTGGTCGCCTCGGAGGTGCGGTCGCTGGCGCAGCGCTCGGCCGATGCGGCCAAGGAGATCAAGGACCTGATCGAAGCGTCCACGCGCACCGTCGGCGAAGGCGCCGCGCTGGTCAACCGCGCCGGCGCCACCATGCACGAGATCGTCGGTTCGGTGCAGCGGGTGACCGGCCTGATCGGCGAGATCAGCGCCGCCAGCGGCGAGCAGTCCAGCGGCATCGAACAGGTCAACCGCACCGTGGCGCAACTGGACGAGGTGACCCAACGCAACGCCGCCCTGGTCGAGGAAGCCACCGCCGCCGCGCGCAGCATGGAGGAGCAGGCCGGCGGCCTGGCTGCGGCGGTCGCGGTGTTCCGGATCGAGACGGGACAAGGGCGGCCGGGCGGCAGCAATGTCACCCCACTGCTGCGCCGTACCTACTGAGGCGACGCACGCGACGACCGCCCGCCCCGTCCAGGATCAGGCAAAGCGCATGAATTGCTGGAGCAGGAACTGCAACTGGCTGGCGCGGGTGGGAAACTCGCTCTGAGGAAAGTACCCGGTGTCGGTATTGATCACCGTCACGACGTCATCGCCATTGGGCGCTTGCGAAACGAAGGATTGCTGGGCCTGCCCGAGCAGCATCAATTGCCCCAGCACGTGCGGGTAGTAATCGGCATAGAACCGCTCCACCGCCTCGCGCGTGGCGAAGGCATGACCGGCATGGGCCTTCCTGCTGGGGCCGGTCGCATCGACCACCTTCAACGGCTTGTACACGTTGCCGGTCTTTTGCTTGTCGCCGCCCCACACTGTTCCGGCCAAGGCGCCCTCGTTGACGAAGACGACGGCGTCGTTCAACTCCAGCGGCTGGGCGGTATTCTGCTGGATGATCTCGTCGGTGCGACGCGCGACCAGTTTAAGGCGTTCGATGCTGGCGGCGATGTCGGCCGCGCTTGCGCCGAGTTCGCGATACAGCGCCACATTCTGGATGTTCTGCGCGAAGGTGTCGTCCCGGTCCCAGTCGCCCGCATAGAGCCCCACCACGCGCGTCGGCCTTTCGTAGATGGCGAAACCGGATCGATGCAATGGACGCAAGCGGATGAACGGGCCCGTTCCGCTCATGTAGTAGGTACTGGGCAGCTGCTCGCCGACGAATCTGTAGTTCTTGATATCGATCGTGCCGAACACGCGATTGCTTGGATCGATCAGCCGCGCAGGCGTAGGACTGGGCATAGCGAAACTCCTCTCGGGCGGGTGTGGGAGCGTGGAAACGGGGGGCACCACGGTGCTATCTGCCAAGGAGGCTGACGGACGCCGCTGCCAGCGGCTTGCCAGCAGAAGCAGCAGAGGAATCTCCATCGTTGCCGGTCCGATCGCGTGGGTGGCCCGTCCGTCAAGAACGGCCACCGCAGGCACTTGTGAACCCGCGGCGATGGGCTCGCGCGAGGAAACAGCCGATCAGACGCGCCGCGCGTGTCGTGCTCACTCCAGAAAGCGCGAACGCTGTTGCGGCTCCGGCAGGAAACATTGCGCCGTGGTACCGAACCAGCGATGGCGGTTGCGCGCCAGCACCCGGTAGCCGGCATCGCGCCAGCGGCGCGGCAGCAGGCGCAGCAACGCGACGCTGCGCCACACGCCGCCGAGCCCGGCGATCACCGCGATCGCCGCGTCCGAATCGGTCAAGGCACCGTGCCGTGTCAGCAGCAGGAACGACAGCGGATCGGCCGGATCCAGGCCGTGCTCGCGCAACAGCGCGCTGCCGCGCGGCGACTGCATCGCCGCAAACCGGTAGCGGCCGCGGCGGTCATGGCGCAGCAGGAACCGCACCCAGCGACTGCACAGCGCGCAGACCCCGTCGAACACGACGATGGCCATGTCCTCCGACGCCGCGGGCGCCGCACCCCGTGGCGGCTCAGGCCGGCGCAAGCCAGCCCTCGTAGCGGATGAACGGGCCGATCCACGGCAGGCTCACCGCGATCAAGAACGCGTAGCGGCCGTCGCGCTGGTCTTCGCGGCAGTGCACGCCGGCCAGCCAGCGTCGCGGCAGCGGCAGCACGCCGAAGGCCCAGGCGCGCGCCGCGCGCCATTCGATGCCGGCGCCGTCGATCCGCAGGGCGAATTCGAACACCACCGCACCCAGCCGCTCGCGCAGGCGGCCGCGGTGCAGCCACAGCCGCGAGGGCATGGCATGCGTGCCGAAGCGGCGTTCCCAGCGCTCGCCGTGGGCATCGGCGCGAAACACCACCTCCACCGGCGTCGCCGGCCCGGTGCGCGGCAGCCGCACCAGCCACGCGCACAGCGGCAACAGCGGGTGGCGGCCGCGCTGGACCACGGCCTGACCGACATAGCGCGACTGCAACGACGGCGTGTGCAGCGCGCGCAGTATCGGTGGCAAGTGCGCGAACGCCGGCCCCAGCACCTGCGCGAACAGCGGCGGGGTCAGGGCGCGATCCACGCCAGGGTCGCCATGCGCCCGCTGCGGCGGTCGCGCCGATAGGAGTAGAAGCGCTGCGCATCGGCGATGGTGCACAGGCCGCCACCGTGGATCCGGTCCGGCGCCAGGCCGGCCGCGACCAGGCGTTGCCGCGCCAGTGCGTACAGGTCCACCCGCCAGTGGCCGGGCCGGGTGTCCACGAATGCGGCCGCGGCGGCCGGATCGTGGCGCAGGAACGCCTCACGCACCTCGACACCGATCTCGTAGTGCTGCGGTCCGGCCGCCGGCCCCAGCCAGGCCTGCAGTTGCGTGGGCGGCGTACGCAGCGCGGCCACGGTAGCCTCCAGCACGCCACCGGCCAGCCCCTGCCAGCCGGCGTGCGCGGCGCCGACCTCGCTGCCGTCGCGGGCGGCGAACACCACCGGCAGGCAGTCGGCGGTCAGGATCGCCAGCACCACACCGGGCTCGGCGGTGACGGCGGCATCGGCGGTCGGCTCGGCGTTGATGCCGGCGCCCTGCGGCGGCCCGTCGAAACGCAGCACCTGCACGCCGTGCACCTGCCGCAGCCAGTGCGGCGGCGTCGGCAGCGCCAGTCGCGCGGCCAACTCGTCGCGGTTGCGCTGCACCGTGGCCGGGTCGTCGCCGTCGGCAGCACTGCGGTTGCCGAGGTTGAAGCGGTCGAACGGCGGCTGCGAGGCGCCGGCGCCGGTGCGCAGGGTGGTCAGGGCGTGGACCCGCGGCGGTGCCGGCCAGTCGGCTGGTAGGGCGAAGTCGCTCATTGGCCGCGCCCTCGCCCCACATCGGCCGACACGCCGCCAGCCTGGCGCCGCCGGCCGCCGCGCGAAACGCAGTCGCGCGCGAGGGCGTGGGAAACCGGGCTCTCGGCCATGCTCAGCGCCGCGCCCGCTCGGCGGCCGCCTGCGCATCCACGCGCAGGGCGGCCATCAGCTGCTGCAGGTCGGCCGGCACCGCCGCGGTGGCGCGGACCGGCTCGCCGCTCAGCGGATGCTTGAACTCCAGGGTCTCGGCGTGCAGCGCCTGGCGCTTGAAGCCGCGCAGTTCGGCGATCAGCTCCTCGCTGGCGCCCTTGGGCAGCTTCAGCGGGCCGCCGTACAGCGGGTCGCCGACGATGGGGTGCTTCAGGTGCGCCATGTGCACGCGGATCTGGTGGGTGCGGCCGGTCTCCAGGCGGCATTCCAGGGCCGTGTGGGCGCGGAAGCGCTCGCGCAGCCGGTAGTGGGTGACCGCGTCGCGGCCGTCCTCGCGCACCGCCATGCGCAAGCGGTCGCGCGGATGGCGGTCGATCGGCGCGTTGGCGGTGCCGCCGGAGACCAGGGCCCCGACCACCACCGCCAGGTACTGCCGGTGCACGTCGCGCGCCGACAGCTGCGCCACCAGCGAGGTATGCGCCTGCAGGGTCCGCGCCACCACCATGGCGCCGCTGGTGTCCTTGTCCAGGCGGTGCACGATGCCGGCGCGCGGCAGCGCCGACAGCCCCGGGTCGCGGTACAGCAAGGCATTGACCAGGGTGCCGCTGGGGTTGCCGGCGCCCGGGTGCACCACCAGCCCGGCTGGCTTGTTCAGCACGATGACCTGGTCGTCCTCGTACAGCACCTCCAGCGGGATGTCCTCGGGCAGGGCGTGGGTCTGGGTGTCCAGCACCGCGTGCAGGCTGGCGATCTCGCCGCCGCGCAGTGCATCGCGCGGCCGCGCCGGGGCGCCGTCGAGCAGGGCGTCGCCGGATTTGATCCATTCGGCCAGGCGCGAACGCGAGTATTCGGGGAACAGTTCAGCCAGCACCGCGTCGAAGCGGCGGCCGGCGGCGTGATCGGGGACGCGCGCCTGGCGCGGGCCGTCGCCGACGGCGTCCTCGGGGAGATCCGGGGGGGTATGGGGCATGGCAGGGGCACGGCTTGGGTCGGAAAAAGGGGGTCGCGGCGGCCATAGTCAGTCGCAGGACAGGCCACTAGGCTATCATCGCCCCTTCGTATTCCTGCCCTGCCGCGCCCGAACCCATGATCCGACGCTCCGTCCCGCTGTCCGCGCACGTCCGTTTCATCGCCCTGCTGCTGGTCACGCTGGTCGTGGCGACGGGTTGCCA
>NZ_NKUH01000059.1:0-86205 GCF_009192895.1 Xanthomonas sp. LMG 12460
TGTCGGGCTTCATGGCGGCCGTACCCTCACCCCAACCCCTCTCCCGAGGGGAGAGGGGCTAGTGCGCTTCCTTCTCCCCTCGGGAGAAGGTGCCCCGAAGGGGCGGATGAGGGTACGGGCGAAGCCTCGTGCGCCCAAACACCGCGAGACGCTGCACGCCGTACCCTCACCCCAACCCCTCTCCCGAGGGGAGAGGGGCTAGTGCGCTTCCTTCTCCCCTCGGGAGAAGGTGCCCCGAAGGGGCGGATGAGGGTACGGGCGAAGCCTCGACCTGTTGCGACCGGCAGGCGTTGTGGGCGGTCGTACCCTCACCCCAACCCCTCTCCCGGTGGGAGAGGGGCCATCGCTCTCCCTTCTCCCATCGGGAGAAGGTGCCCCGAAGGGGCGGATGAGGGTGCGGGCGAAGCCTCGACCTGTTGCGACCGGCAGGCGTTGCGGGCGGCCGGACCCTCACCCCAACCCCTCTCCCGGTGGGAGAGGGGCCATCGCTCTCCCTTCTCCCATCGGGAGAAGGTGCCCCGAAGGGGCGGATGAGGGTACGGGCGAAGCCTTGACCTGTTGCGACCGGCAGGCGTTGCGGGCGGCCGTACCCTCACCCCAACCCCTCTCCCGGTGGGAGAGGGGCCAGCGCTCTCCCTTCTCCCATCGGGAGAAGGTGCCCCGAAGGGGCGGATGAGGGTACGGGGCGAAGCTTCGACCTATTGCGACCGGCAGGCGTTGCGGGCGGTCGTACCCTCACCCCAACCCCTCTCCCGGGGGGAGAGGGGCGATCTGCGTGCCGCTCAGCGGTCGTCGACCAGGCTGCCGCCGGGCAGGAACACCCAGGTGCGGGTCACCTGCAGGATGTCGACGTTGTCGTCGGTGCGCGGCAGTGGGGGGAACGGCTGCGCCAGTTGCACGATCCGCAGCGCGGCGGCGTCGAGCATCGGCACGCCGCTGGAGCGCAGGATGCGGCTGCTCTCCAGGCTGCCGTCGCGGCGCACGCCGACGCTGATCACCACCTGGCCGCCGAGCCGGCGTCGCCGCGCTTCGTCGGGATAGTTGAGGTTGCCGACGCGCTCGGCGCGGTCGACCCAGGCGCGCAGATAGTTTGCGTAGGCGTATTCGCGGGTGCTGGCGGAGACGAACTTGCGGTTGGGGCGCTTGGCGTACTGCTCCGAGCGCAGGTGCACCTCTGCGGCCAGCCGTGCCATCTCGGCATCGCGCTGTTCGCGCTGCGCGTCCACCGGCCGCTGCGGGTCGTCGGTGCGCGGCTGGGTCTGCGCCACCGGCAGCGGCTGCTCGCCGCGCGCGCTGCTGACCACGCGCGGGGTCGGTTCCGGTGCCGCGGCCGCGGTCTGCGCACGCAACGCCTGCGGCGCCAACCCGTCCTGGCGTTGTGGCACCACGCCGGGCTGGCTGTCGCGCGGACGTTGCGGCGTGTCGTGGTCGCCGCCGCCCTGCTGGTTGGCCTGGGCCAGGAAGTCGGCCTGTTTCGGTGTCAGCGGTGTGCTGGTCTGGCTGAAGATCACGTCCAGCGTCGGCACCAACGGTGCGTCGTCGTCGATCGCGAAGCCCACGCCCAGGATCAGCAACCCGTGCACGATCAGCGACAGCACCAGGGTGGCGCTGAGCCGTTCGCGCTCGCCGATGCGCGGCGCGGGCGTCGCGGCGGCCGCGCTCATCGCGCCGGATAGGCCTCGATGGCGTCGAACAGCAGCCCGGCGATGTTGAGCCCGAACTGCGCGTCCAGCTCGCGCACGCAGGTGGGGCTGGTCACGTTGACCTCGGTGAGGTAGTCGCCGATCACGTCCAGGCCGACGAAGCGCATGCCGCGCCGTTTCATCTCCGGGCCGACCTGGGCGGCGATCCAGCGGTCGCGCTCGCTCAGCGGGCGGCCTTCGCCGCGGCCGCCGGCGGCCAGGTTGCCGCGGAACTCGTCGCCCTGCGGAATCCGCGCCAGGCAGTAGTCCACCGCCACGCCATCGACCAGCAGGATGCGCTTGTCGCCAGCGCTGATGTCCGGGATGAAGCGCTGCGCCAGGGCCAGCTTGCGGCCGCCGTCGGTCAGCGTCTCCAGGATCACGTTGAGGTTGGGGTCGCCGGTGCCGCTGCGGAAGATCGACCGCCCGCCCATGCCGTCCAGCGGCTTGAGCACCGCCTGGCCATGCTCCAGCACGAAGGCCTTGAGCGTGGCGGCGTCGCGGCTGACCAGCGTCGGCGGACAGCACTGCGGGAACAGCAGGGCGGCCAGCTTTTCGTTGAAGTCGCGCAGGCCCTGCGGGTCGTTGACCACCTGCGCGCCGGCGCGCTGGGCCACACTGAGCACGTGGGTGTCGTACAGGAACTCCGCATCGAACGGCGGATCCTTGCGCATCAGCACGACCTGGCCGGGACCGAAGGTCAGTTCGGCGAACGCGTCCAGCTCGAACCAGCCGGCCTTGTCGTCGCGCACCCGCAGCGGCGCGGCCTGGGCGGTTGCGCAGCCATCGCGCAGGGTCAACCCGCCGGGGCGCACATAGTGCAGCCGGTGCCCGCGGCGCTGCGCTTCCAGCAGCATCGCGAAGGTCGTGTCTTTGGCGATCTTGATGCTGGCGATGGGGTCCATCACCACGATGACATCGAACGGCATGGGGGCACCTGAGAGACTGAGCGGAAGATGGTAGCGGGTCGGCGGGGGCGCCGCGCATCGGGGGTCGGGCGCGGCTGCGCGGTGTCGCACGTTATCCGCCAAACTGTGACATAGTTTGTGCTGTTACGTGGTTCAACGCAGACCGGCAGCGGCGGCCTTGACAGTCGCAGCGGGTCTTGGGATACATGGCGTTTCGCAGCGAAGCCGGATCCGATGAAGCGTCGCGCGCTTGGGGGCAAGTGATGAGTGAAAACACGACTGCGGGTGGGGAACTCGCAGGCTTGCGGGTCATGGTGATCGACGATTCGAAAACGATCCGTCGTACTGCCGAAACGTTGCTGAAGCGCGAAGGGTGCGAAGTGGTGACGGCGACCGACGGCTTCGAGGCGCTGGCCAAGATCGCCGACCAGCAGCCGCAGATCATCTTCGTGGACATCATGATGCCGCGGCTGGACGGCTATCAGACCTGCGCGCTGATCAAGGGCAACCAGCTGTTCAAGGCCACGCCGGTGATCATGCTGTCCTCCAAGGACGGCCTGTTCGACAAGGCGCGCGGGCGCATCGTCGGGTCCGAGCAGTACCTCACCAAACCCTTTACACGCGAAGAGCTGCTGGGCGCGATCCGTACATACGTCAACGCCTGACCAGGGGGAAAGGCAGCATGGCCCGTATCTTGTTGATCGAGGACTCACCGACCGACCGGGCGGTGTTCACGCAATGGCTGGAAAAAGCCGGGCACCAGGTCCTGTCCACCGACAACGCGGAGGACGGGATCAAGCTGGTACGCGAGCAGGCGCCGAACCTGGTGCTGATGGACGTGGTGCTGCCGGGGATGAGCGGCTTCCAGGCCACCCGCGCGCTGTCGCGCGATGAGGCCACCCGGCACATCCCGGTGCTGATCATCAGCACCAAGAGCATGGAGACCGACAAGGTCTGGGGCATGCGCCAGGGCGCCACCGACTACATCGTCAAGCCGCCGCGGGAAGACGAGCTGATCGCCCGCATCAATCAACTGGTGGGCTGACATGCGCTCGCCCTTCGACATCCTCGAGGCCTACGAGCGGCGCAGCCTGGCGCACGCCGTGCAGATGCCCGAACGCGCCTTCGACGACGACGTCTGGCGCGGGGTCGGCTACCGCGTCGGCAAGCGCCACCTGGTCTCGGATTTCCGCGAAGTGGTGGAGATCGTGCGCATGCCGCCGGTCACCCCGGTGCCGGGCGCGCAGCCGTGGCTGTTGGGCGTGGGCAACCTGCGCGGCAACCTGTTCCCGGTGGTCGACCTGAAGCATTTCCTGGAAGGCGAGCGCACCGCGCTGCAGGAAGGCCAGCGCGTGCTGATCATGCGCCAGAGCGGCGGCGACGTGGCCTTGACCATCGACGAGCTGTTCGGCCAGCGCAGCTTCACCGAGACGCAGGCGGTGGAGCCGGGCGATCTGGCCCAGGGCCGCTACGCGCACTTCATCGACCGCGCCTTCCGCGGCGACGCCCAGGACTGGGGCGTGTTCTCGCTGTCGCTGCTGTCGCGCACTCCCGAATTCCGGCAAGCCGCCGCCTGAGCGCGCGCGCTGCCTCCGCATCGAAGACCGAGGTCGCATCATGAGTACTGCTCCGGACGCCCGCAAGGCCAGCAAGCTCGGCAGCGTGGGCACGAGTTTCTGGCTGGGCCTGCTGGCGTTGTCGCTGGTCGTGTTCGGCGCCAACACCGGCGTGGCCACCTGGCAGGGCAACCGCCTGGCCGGCGCCAGCACCGGCGCGGCCGACCTGCAGGTGCTGTCGCAACAGCTGGCCAACCAGGCCCGCGACGCAGTGTCCGGCAACGCCGAGACCTTCAAGCAATTCAAGCAGACCAAGGCGAAGGTGGAGAGCACCGTCGCCGAGCTCAACGCACGCTACGCCAACGAAGCCGGCGTGTCCGCGCCGCTGCAGACCCTCAACGGCACCTGGGCGCCGCTGGCCAAGAACGCGCAGCAGGTGGTGGACAGCGAACCGGCGGTGCTGGCGCTGGCCGGCAACGCCGACCGCTTCGTCGGCGGCGTACCGCAGCTGCAGGCGCAGTTGAACGAGGTGGTGCGCGCGATGACGGTCGGCGGCGCGCCCGCCGCGCAGATCTACAACACCCTGCAGCAGGTGGTGGTGGCCGGTACCATGGCCCGCCGCGTCACCGAAATGCGCGCCGGCGGCCGCGGCGCGGCCAGCGCCGGCGACGCGCTGGCGCGCGACGCGGTGGTGTTCGGGCAGATGCTCGAGGGCCTGCGCAACGGCAACGAGGAACTGGGCATCGCCCCAGTGCGCAACGCTGCCGCGCTGGCTGCACTGGAGCAGTCGCAGGCGCAGTGGGCGGAGATGAAGAAGGACCTGGACGCGCTGCAAGCCAGCTCGCGCAGCCTGTTCGCCGCGCAGTCCGCCGCCGCGGCGCTGACCGCCGGCTCGGGCAAGATGCTGGAGGACAGCAAGAAGCTGTTCGACGCGTTCTCCGCGTTCGGCTCGACCCGCGACACCCGCCTGTTCCCGAACTTCTGGCTGGGCGTGATCTCCGGCCTGCTGGCGCTGCTGTCGATCGTCGGCTTCGTCTGGACCACGGTGCGCAGCCGCAGCCGCGAGCAGGAAATCCGCCTGCAGACGCAGGTGGAATACAACAGCCGCAACCAGCAGGCGATCATGCGCCTGCTCGACGAAATCAGCTCGCTCGGCGAAGGCGACCTGACCGTCAAGGCCTCGGTCACCGAGGACATGACCGGCGCCATCGCCGACGCGATCAACTACGCCGTCGACGAACTGCGCCACCTGGTGACCACCATCAACGACACCTCGGCCAAGGTCGCCGTGTCCACCGAGGAAACCCAGGCCACCGCGCGCCAGCTGGCCGAGGCGGCGGGGCACCAGGCCGAGCAGATCGGCTCGGCTTCCGTGCGCATCAACGAAATCGCCGCCAGCATCGAGCAGGTCTCGCGCAACTCCACCGAGTCGGCGGAAGTGGCGCAGCGCTCGGTGGTGATCGCGGCCGAAGGCGCCGGCGTGGTCCGCGAGACCATCCAGGGCATGGACCAGATCCGCGACCAGATCCAGGAGACCTCCAAGCGCATCAAGCGCCTGGGCGAGTCGACCCAGGAGATCGGGTCGATCGTGGAACTGATCAACGACATTTCCGAGCAGACCAACATCCTGGCGCTCAACGCCGCGGTGCAGGCCGCCTCGGCCGGCGAGGCCGGCCGCGGTTTCGCGCTGGTCGCCGACGAAGTGCAGCGCCTGGCCGAACGTACCTCCGGCGCCACCCGCCGCATCGAAGGCCTGGTGCAGACCATTCAGGCCGATACCAACGAAGCGGTCAGCTCGATGGAGCAGACCACCTCCGAAGTGGTGTCCGGCGCGCGCCTGGCCGAGGACGCCGGCACCGCGCTGACCGAGATCGAACGCGTGTCCAACGCGCTCAACACCCTCATCAAGAACATCTCCATCGCCGCGCACCAGCAGTCGGCGGCGGCGATCGACATCACCCAGACGATGGACGTGATCCGGCAGATCACCGGACAGACCTCGCAAGGCGCGGGACAGACCGCCGAATCGATCGGCCGCCTGGCGCAACTGGCGGCGGACCTGCGGCGCTCGGTCGCCGACTTCAAGCTGCCGGCGTAAGCGGGCCGGAACCGGGTGGAAGGAAGCGCACATGACGTACCGTGAACAACTCCCGCATCCCGTCGCCGCGCTCGCGCGGCACGGCGCGTGCCCTGCCGCGGAGGCGCGGCGATGAGCGCGCTGCGCGATGCGATGAGCCATGCCGCGCTGGGCTGGGTCAAGCCGGAACTGGACGAGACCCTGCGCCAGGTCCGCGGCGAGATCGAGGCCTTCGTCGAGGAACCGGCCGACACCGGCCGCATGCGTTTCTGCGCCGGCTACCTGCACCAGGTGCAGGGCACCTTGCGCATGGTCGAGCTGTACGCGCCGGCGATGGTCGCCGAGGAACTGGAACTGCTGGCCACGGCGGTGCAGAACGGCCAGGCGGCCGACCGCGACGAGGCCTGCGCCACGCTGATGCGCGGCACCGTGCTGCTGCCGGACTACCTGGAACGCCTGCAGGACGGCCATCGCGACATTCCGATCGTGCTGCTGCCCTTGCTCAACGAGATCCGCGCCGCGCGCGGCGAAGCCGGCCTCAGCGAGGGCGCGCTGTTCGCGCTGGCGCCTGACGCGGCCGCCGCCACCGAGGCCGAACTGGACCATGCGCGTGGCAGTCTCGCCGGGCGCAACCGCGAGCTGCTCGACACCGTCGGCACCGCGATCAAGGAAGAACTGCTGCGGGTCAAGGACGCGCTGGACCTGCATCTGCGCACCGGCGGCGACGTCGCCGCGCTGCAGACCCAGGTCGACGAACTGGGCAGCGTCGCCGATACCCTGGGCGTGATGGGCCTGGGCGTGGCGCGCAGTGTGGTGGTGCAGCAGCGCGACGCGCTGCGCAGCATCGTCGATGGCGCCCGCGCGGCCGACGAAGGCCTGCTGCTGGATATCGCCGGTGCGCTGCTGTACGTGGACGCCTCGCTCGACGACCAGGTCGCCTATCTCGGCGCCGGCGGCGACGTGCACGACGACGCCAGCGCCGCCGAGGCGCGGCGCACGGTGGAAGTGCTGGCGCACGAGGCCATCGCCAATTTCGGCAGCGCCCGCGAGCACTTCGTCGCCTTCATCGAGACCAACTGGGACCATGCGCGCCTGGACGAGGTGCCGCGCCTGCTCGCTGAGGTCGCCGGTGCCCTGCGCATGCTGGAACTGCCGCAGCCGGCCGATTACCTGGAAGGCGTGCGCCGTTACGTCGGCACCGAGCTGATCGGCAAGCGCCGTGTGCCCAGCGGCCGCCAGCTCGACACCCTGGCCGACGCGATGGCCAGCCTCGAGTACTACCTGGAAGCGCTGCGCGAGCGCCGCCCCGGGCGCGAGGAGATCCTCGACATCACCCGCAGCAGCCTGGAAGCGCTGCGCTACTGGCCGCTGCCCGACACCGCGCCGGCTGCGCCGGGTGTGTTGCCGAGCGCAAGCGACTCTGCTGAGTCGACCAAGGCCGCCCCGCCGGTGGTTGCCGATCGCATGGCCGAACCTGCGTCGCCACCGTCCATCGCCGCACCGGCCGTGCCGGCCTGGGATCTGGCGCCGGCCGAGGCCGCGCCGGAGACGACGTCGCGCACGCAGGACACGCCTTCCGCACCGCAGGCACCGCAGGCACCGCAGTGGAGCCTGGCGACGGACGAGCCCGACACCGCCACCGAACATGCCCTCGCGCCAGCTGACGCTGGCGCTGGCGCTGGCGCTGCGGGCGACGCGCACGAGCAGGAGCCTGTCGCGCCATCGCAGGCGCTCAGCTTCGATCCGGTCGCGGCCGAACAGGACAGCTGGGCCGGCACCGCCGAGCCGCTGCACATCAGCCTCGATTCCCTGGTGCTGGAGCAGGACGCACTGCGGCCGCAGACGCCGTCCACGCTCGCCCAGGAAGACGATGCCGCAGCCGCTTCCGCGCCGTCCGCCTCCGATGTCGCCGATTTCGATCCGGTGGCCGCCGAGTATCCGGAGCAGGCGCAGGCCGATGTGCCGGCTGCGTTCGCTGGCCTGGACGAACACGACGATCCCAACCTGATCATCGTCGACACGCCGACTGCTGCAGAACACGCCGACGCCTCCACGCCGCCGCTAGTCATCGAACTGGAAGACGCGCCGGCGTTCGCCGACGCGCCTGGCGGGTCCGCCGACGAGGTGCATACGCTCGACTGGCACGCCGCCCCGGACGCGCAGGACGAGCAGGCCGCGTCCGCGCTGTCGCCGGATGCGGCCGCGCTGGCCGACGCTGGCGCCCATATCGCACACGGCGAACGCCTCGACGCGGCAGGGGAGGGCGAGCCAACAGACGCCGACGCCGAAGACGCCGCCCACGCGATCCCGTCGGAGGCCGCGGAGGCCACCGACGCCGCACGCGAGACCGAGTCGCACGCGCCCATGGATGACTCGGCGCAGACCGATGCCGGCCTTGCCGCCATCGGCGAGGCCGCGCACACCGATGCCGTGGCCGATGCGCCATCGGCGCCGGAGCATGCCGCGCTGGAATCCGAGGAGCATGCGACGCCCGAGCCGGTACAGGCACACGCTGCACCGGTGTCGGACGCCGAAGCCGCGTTCCTGGCCGACCTGGAAGCTGCTGCCGCGCAGTTCGACGTGACCGCATCCGCCCACAGCGGCGAGCCTGCGGCCGCAGCACCCGCCAGCGCGGAGGCGAGTGCCGCGCCTGCCGCCGCTCCGCCTGCCGCCGAGACCGGCTTCATCGACGGCGATGGCGAGATCGACGAAGAGATCCGCGCGGTGTTCCTCGAGGAATTCGACGAGGAACTGGTCAATCTCGGTGCGCTGCTGCCGGCCTGGCGCGCCGCGCCTGCCCACACCGAAAGCCTGCGGCCGATCCGCCGCGTGTTCCACACCCTGAAGGGCAGCGGCCGCCTGGTTGGCGCGCGCGTGCTCGGCGAGTTCAGCTGGAAGATCGAGAGCATGCTCAACCGCGTGCTCGACGGCTCGCGCCCGGCCAGTCCGGCGGTGGTGGCCATGGTCGAGCAGGCCTACGCGGTGCTGCCGCAGCTCAATGCCGCGCTGCGCGGCAACGGCACGGTGCAGGCCGATCTGGACGCGATCCAGACGGTGGCCGAACGCATTGCCGCCGGCGAGGAGGCGTTCTATTTCGCCACCCCGCAGGCAGCCGTCGCGCCGCGCGCGGGGACGCCGGCCTCGGTGGACAGCGTGCTGCGCGAGATCCTCGAAGCCGAGGTCGCCACCCATCTGGAGACCGTGCACGCCTGGCTGCAGCACGCACCGCAGCCGGCGACCGAAGCGCTGCTGCGCGCGGTGCACACCATGAGCGGCGCGTTCGCGATGACCGACGTGCCGGAGATCACTGCGGTCACCGGCCCGGCCGAGAGCTACGTCAAGCGCGCCTTGGCGTCCGGCAGCGTTCCGAGCGCCGACGGCGTGCGTGCGCTCGAGGACGCGGCGCGCGCCATCGCCGCCACCATCGCGGAACTGCAGGCACCGTCGCCGGTGATTCCGCCGTTCACCGAGCTGTCGCAGCGCCTGCGCGCGCTGGTGGAGACCCTGCCGGAAGTGCAGTGGCCGCCGATCGCGCACGACGAGGACGACGAAGACCTGTCCGCGTCGGCACCGGCCGAGGCTGGCCTGGATGAGCAGGCCGTGCAGGCGGTGGAACTCACCGCGGCCGACGATCTGTCGGCGTTCCTTGGCGATGCCGCGCATCTGCACGAAGCGCTGCCGGTGGATGACGTTGCCGGGCAGTCCGACGCGGTCGACGCCGACCAGCATCGCATCGATGTCCACACCGACGCCGCGTCCGCGCAGTCCTCGGACGGGGCGGCGGCGTCCACGCCGGCAGACAGCGACGCCACCACCGACACGGATGTGGGCACGCTGGCGTCGGCGAGCGAGGACGAGCCGCTTGCTGTTGAGCCGGCGGCCGCACAGGACCATGCGCAGTCCCATGACGCAGCGCCGGGCGACGAGGCGGCCGCACCGCATGACGAACGCGATGCCGACGAACAGGCGGCCCTTGCGCAGGACGGCCAGCTCGACGAGTTGACGGTCGAGGCGCCGCTGAGCGCCGAGCAGGTGTCGGACCCGGTTCCAGAAGCGTTGGATCCGGCGGCGCAGGACGCGACGGTCGATGCGGTCATCGCCGATGCTGCGACCGATACCCCGATGGACGCGCAGGAACTGCAGGCGCCGGAGCATGCTGGCGAGGCGCAGGGCTCCGAGGCTCACGCAATCGAAGCGCAGGACGGGGAAGCCCGGGATGCGTCCGTGCATGCGCCGGAGTCGCAGGTGTCGGATCATTCGGCGGCCGACCGCGACGCCGACGCCGACGCGACCGAAGCGCAGGCAACGGATCATTCGGCAGCGGACCACGCTGTCGAAGACCATGCGACCGACGCGCAGGCGAGCGACAGCCAGGACGCGTCCGCACACGGACAGGATGCGCAGGCATCGGAGCACGATGCGACGCATGGCGACGCCGATGCGCCCATTGACGACACCGCTGAAGCGCACGAGCAGCAGCTCAACGAGGACGCCCCTGCGATCGGCCTGCGCCAGCACCCGTTGGCGCCGTCGAGCGGCTGGCGCCACGATGGCGTGGCCTCGGCCAACGACGATACCGGGTCCGCCGCCGAGCACGGCGACGCGACGCCGGATGCCGCAGCGCATCCGGAGGACGCAACGCACGAGGGCGATGCGGCGTCTCTCGCCACCGACACGGTGGGCGAACACACCGACGCCGAAGCGGATGCGGAACACGTCGCGCCGACCGGTGATGCGGGTGATGGCGCGCCGCACGACGACGCCGCCGAAGCGGAGCACGCCGCACACGCGACGCCGTCCGACGGCGAAGCGGCGTCGGACGCGCATCACGCCGCGTTCGACGAAGCGCACCATGCGCCCGAGGACGCCGTCGGTCAGAACGACACGACCAAGGCGGCCGATGCCGACACGGCGTCCGCCGGCGATATCCACGAAGAACACCACCAGCACGCGCCGGAGGCCACCGCATCCGCGCCGGCCGACACCGACGCCGCGCAGGCCGCGGCCGATGCCGCGCGGACCGATCTGTCGGCCGTCGATCTGGGGCCGCTGGACTTCGCCGACCTCGATCGCGAGCTGGTCGATATCTTCGTCGACGAAGGCAAGGACCTGCTCGACCACTGCGATCGCCTGATCGCCGAGCTGCGTGCCGCGCCGCAGGACCGCGACGTGCTCGGCGGCCTGCAGCGCGACCTGCATACGCTGAAGGGCGGCGCGCGCATGGCCGGCATCAACGCCATCGGCGACCTCGGCCATGGCATCGAGTCCTTGCTGGAGGCGGTTGCCGCCCATCGCACCGAGCTCGACCGCCAGGACGTGCAGTTGCTGGAGCGCGGCTTCGATCGCCTGCACCAGTTGTTGACCCTGACCGGCAACCACCGCGCGGTGGCGATGCCGCAGGACCTGATCGGCGCGTTCGACGCGCGCACGCACGGGCAACGGCTCGCCGCCGCCAGCGATGCCGAGACTACCGTCGCGGCGCCGCTTGCGGCGGCCGACGGCGCGCTGGCTGCCGCGGCACTGGCCGCCGTGGCGGCGCCGTTGTCGGCACCGCTGCCGGTGGAGGGCACGCCCGACGAAGAGGCGACGATCGCGCGGCCCATGCAGGAACAGGTACGCGTGCGTGCCGACCTGCTCGATCGCCTGGTCAACCACGCCGGCGAAGTGGCGATCTACCGCTCGCGTCTGGAGCAGCAGTTGGGCGCGTTCCGCGGCGCGATGGCCGAACTGGACCGCACCAACGCGCGTCTGCGCGACCAGCTGCGGCGCCTGGATCTGGAAACCGAGGCGCAGATCGTCGCCCGCTACCAGCGCGAACAGGACCAGACCGAGCAGAGCTTCGATCCGCTGGAACTGGACCGCTTCTCCACGCTGCAACAGCTCAGCCGCGCGCTCAACGAGTCCGCGGCCGACCTGGGCGGCCTGCAGGGTGTGCTCGACGACCTGGCGCGGCAGTACGACGGTCTGCTGCAGCAGCAGTCGCGCGTCAGTTCGGAATTGCAGGACGGGCTGATGCGTGCGCGCATGGTGCCGTTCGACGGCCTGGTGCCGCGGCTGCGGCGCGTGGTGCGCCAGGCCGCCAGCGAAACCGGCAAGCAGGTGCACCTGAGCCTGGAAGGCACCCACGGCGAACTCGACCGCAACGTGCTCGACCGCATGGTCGCGCCGCTGGAACACATGCTGCGCAACTCGGTCGCGCATGGCCTGGAGGCGCCGGAGCAACGGCGTGCCGCGGGCAAGGCGGAGGAGGGCAACATCGCCATCCGCCTGCGCCGCGAGGGATCGGAAATCGTGCTGGAAGTGGCCGACGACGGCGCCGGACTCGATCGCGAGGCGATCCGCCGCCGCGCCGAGCAGCGCGGGCTGATCGCCGCCGACGCGGTGCTGTCCGACGACGAACTGGATGCCCTGATCTTCGCGCCCGGGTTCAGCACCTACGACCAGGTCAGCCAGCTGGCCGGCCGCGGCGTCGGCATGGACGTGGTGCGCAACGAAGTGCGCCAGCTCGGCGGCTCGGTGGACATCCACTCGGTGCGCGGCCAGGGCGTCACCTTCACCCTGCGCCTGCCGCAGACCCTGGCGGTCACCCAGGCGGTGTTCGTGCAGATCGGCGAGACCACCTTCGCGGTGCCGGTGGCCTCGGTCAGCGGCATCGGCCGCATCGGCCGCGAGCGCTTCGAGGCCGGCACCGGCGGCTACCGTTACAGCGGCGAGGAATACGCGCTGCACGACCTCGGCTCGCTGGTCGGGCAGGCGCCGGCACGGGCCGAAGGCCAGGCGCAGGTGCCGCTGCTGCTGGTGCGCGCGGGCGACCTGCGTGCGGCGGTGGCGATCGACCAAGTGCTCGGCAACCGCGAAATCGTGGTCAAGCCGGTCGGCCTGCAGATCGCCTCGGTGCCCGGCATCTACGGCGCCACCATCACCGGCGACGGCCGCGTGGTGGTGATCCTCGACATCGCCCCGTTGGTGCGCCGCTTCCTGGCGCAGCCGCAGCGGCCGGTGGTGGAGGCCGCGCCGACCGAACAGCGCCGCGTGCCGCTGGTGATGGTGGTCGACGACTCGCTGACCATGCGCAAGGTCACCGGCCGCGTGCTGGAGCGGCACAACTTCGACGTGGTGTCCGCGCGCGACGGCGTCGAGGCGCTGGAGCGCCTGGAAGAGCGCGTGCCCGACCTGATGCTGCTGGACATCGAGATGCCGCGCATGGACGGCTACGAACTGGCGACGGCGATGCGTGCCGATCCGCGTTACGCCGCCGTGCCGATCGTGATGATCACCTCGCGCAGCGGCGAGAAGCACCGCCAGCGCGCCTTCGAACTGGGCGTGCAGCGCTATCTCGGCAAGCCTTACCAAGAGTTGGATCTGATGCGCAACGTCTACGACCTGCTGGGGATCGCCCGTGTTCGCGAATGACGGCGACGCCACCTCCACGCCGATCGCATTGCTGGCCCGTCCCGGCAAGGCGCGCGAGCGCCTGCGCGAAGCGCTGCACCTCGTCGGCGCGGCGATCGTGCTGGAGGACGACCCGGGCGCGATCGACGCGCAGACCCTGGCCGATGCCGCCCCCAGCGCGGTGCTGATAGCGCTGGAGCCGGCGATCGAGGACGCACTGGAGCGGCTGGATGCGGCGCTGGCGCTGCCCGGCGTCACCGTGATCTTCGACGAGGCCGAGCTGGCCGCGCGCCGCGAGGGTTGGGAAGCGCAGCGCTGGGCGCGGCATCTGGCGGCCAAGCTGCAAGGCCATCAGGACGTGCTGCCGCCCGGCCGCGAGACCGAGACCGGCCTGCAGCCGGAGCCGGGCCTGCCGGCGACGCCGGCGCAGCTGCACGAGGACGCGCCGATCGGCCTGCATGTCGACGAAGCTGCCGGCTTTGCTGAGGCCGCGCCGGAAGACGGCATGTATGCCTGGCAGCCGCCGGCGGACGTCGCGCCCGGTTTCGAGGAGCTGCAGTTCGCGCGCGCCGAGGCCGCTGCCAGCGAAGCGTCTGCCGCGCCGGCTGCACCGCAGGCCGAGGCCACACCGGCTGCGCCCACAACCGCACCCGCGGCGCTGCCGGCCAGTGCCTGGTCGCTGGTCGACGACGATGCGCCCCTGCTTGCCGCTGCGCCGCGCGCGTCGCAACCCATCCCGCAGTTCGCCACCGAAGGTCTGTCGCTGGTCGCGCTGGAGTCCGAAGAACCCGCGGCCACGAGCGGCGCCGGTGCAGGCGCCGCCGCGCGCGGTGCGGTGCTGGTGATGGCCGGCATCGGCGGCCCCGACGCGATCCGCCGCCTGCTCGCCGCACTGCCGGAGAACTTCCCGCTGCCGCTGCTGGTGCAGTTGCGCCTGGACGGCGGCCGCTACGGCAACCTGGTCAAGCAGATCGCCCGCGTGTCCGCGCTGCCGGTGCTGCTGGCCGAGGCCGGCGAGCCGGTCGTTCCCGGCAACGTCTACATCCTGCCCGACGACGTCGGCGTGCACGGCACGGCCGGCCTGCGCTTCGTCGCCCAGGACGCCGGGGCCTCCGTGGTCGCCGGCCTGCCGGCCGCGCACAGCGCGGTGCTGCTGCTCAGCGGCAGCGACCCGCAACAGGTGGAGGCCGTGCTGGCGCTGGCCGCGCAGGGCGCCTGGGTGGCCGGGCAATCCGGCGACGGCTGCTACGACCCCGCCGCCGGCGCTCACCTGATCCTGCAGGGCCATCCTGGCGGTGATCCGGCGCAACTGGCCCAGGCCTTGACCGCGCGGTGGAGCGGCTGAGCGAGGCGGCACACGCCATTCACCGCCGCGCCCGCACCGCGCGTTTTTTCCGCTTTCAGGACGAAGTCACTCCATGAGCAGCTACGCCAGCAACGACGAAATCCGCGGTGTCCTCATCCTGGCCGGCAGCGAGCGCGTGCTGCTGCCCAACGCCACCATTGCCGAAGTGATGTCGCGCGTGCCGGTCGAACCGCTGCCCGACGCCCCGCACTGGCTGCTCGGCCAGATCGCCTGGTACGGCTGGAAAGTGCCGCTGGTCTCCTTCGCCCGCCTGACCGGCCTGGGCGCCGAGATCGTGGCCGCCAACAACAAGATCGTCGTGCTCAAGGCCCTGGGCGGCAACCCCGACCTGCCGTACGTGGCACTGCTCACCCAATCCTTCCCGCAACTGATCTCCGTCCCCCGCGACGGCCTGCTCGCCGACGCCTCCGAAGAAACCCTCCCGCCCGGCGTGCACATGCGCGTGCTGCTGGGCGAGCAGAGCGCGTTGCTGCCGGATCTGGAGGCGATTGAGGGGATGGTGGCGGAGCGGTTTGCTGTTGCGGGTGTGTAAGAAGATTTCGCTTTGCCTCGAAATGCAGTTAAGTTTTGAAAGAAACAAAACTTGAATGATTAAATTTGGCGAAGTTAACATTTATTTATTTTATGCCAGGGTGCTTCATGTCGAGCTTTTTGGTTTTTCTTGAGCGATTTCGTTGTCTCGAGCGCAAGAGCAGCTGGATGGTGAAATTTGCTTTTTCCCTCTTAGTTGTATTTGCATTCAGCGGCATCGCAAAGGCTGATGGCCCTGATGCAAGCTGCGCCAGCAGAACGGATGACTGTTCATATGCTCGAGCGAGTGCGGTTACGGACGGTTGGGTGAAATATTATAGTGACCCGGACCGCTACCCGCCTAGCATCCAGCCTTATGTTGTTGAAATTCCTGCGCCTCCCGGCGATGAATTCGCTTCGCAATGTGTTCGATGGAAAAATTATGGCGATAGTTGTTGGTGGATTTCTTATTACAGGGCTCGGACATTTCCTCCGTATCCTGGGGATGTCTGCAATAGTCCTGTGACAAAATGCACTCGTGCAATGGCTATGGCTTTTGCTGAAAGGGCGGTCGACTATCACCAGCAAAGAATGCCACAGGTGGGTGCATATTTTAAGGAATACAAGGAGAATGGTAAGGTTGTAGGGTATTGCTCCCAATGGAGCAATCCAGATGGATGCTTCTATCTAGCTTATTTTTCTATAGGCAATCCAGATTATGATCCATCATTAAATCAGGGTCCGCCATCATGTCAGTCGCCAGCGTTGAGTTGCGGTAATCCAATCAATGTGGGTACAGGAAATAAATATCAGGTAGAGACTGATTGGTTCGGAGGCAATCAGCCAGAGTTCGTGCGTTACTACAACAGTGACCGAGCTGGTTCGGCAAATAGCGACCTGGGCGCTTTTTGGACGCATACTTATAGCCGGAGCATTGAAAATTTCAATGAAGATGGTCTGTCCAAGGCTAGGGTTTACCGGCCTGACGGTAAGATTGAAGAATTTTCTCTTTCTGCGGAGAAGTGGCTGCCTGTTTCGGGTGTTTTGAGCACGCTCGTTTCTAGTGTCGATACATCAGGGAGTATAACTGGTTGGACATATACGGCGTCCGTGAATGCTGATGTCGAGAAATACGACGAATTTGGTAGATTGATCGAGATTTCCAAGAAAAATGGCCGTCATTTGGCGGTTGATTACGCATTTCCAGGTGGCGATCAGCTTGGAAAGAGAATATTGCAAGTTAGGTCTGACAATGGAAGGCAGCTTTCGTTTCAGTACGATACGCGTGGGATGATTCTGAGCATCAGCGACGCATCTGGGGAATCTGCCCTTTACTCTTATGATAGTTCAAATTTTCTTGCGTCCGTTGCCAGATCTGAAGGCGTGATTGGCTACGAATACAATAATCCTGACTATACCGGCGGGGTCGATCTTCCAGGTGCATTGACTGGCATCTTTGACGCGTCTGGAGCCAGGTTTGCAACTTATTCCTACGATGGGGCGGGTAGGGCTGTTTCTACTCAGCACGCCGCTGGCACTGATAAATTCTCTGTTCAATATGGCAGTGATGGGGTTGTGTCGGTACAAACAGTGCTGGGTGCCTCGGAGAAAAGAATTGTTACCTCTCTAAATGGCGTGAAGAAAGTAACGTCTTTGACTGTGGATTGCACGGGCTGCCCACAGCGTAATGAGACATATACATACGATGATCTCGGAAATCTTGACAGGGTCTCGCGTCTTGGTGGCAATTTTGTCGATTATGATTACGACTCGCGCGGAGTGTTGACTAAGAGGGCTGAAGGGGCGGCGACCACTGGCGAAGAATTGCGAACCTCGATCTACCAGATCGATGCCAATCTTGGTTTGCCGTTCACCTATCAACTCATGGAGCGCGGAAAGCTTCTTCTGACAAAAAATTGGACTTACAACGCGCGCGGTCAAGTGATCTCGGCGTCGGGCACCGATCCGACCACTGGTGCTACACGAACCTCTACTTCAAGTTATTGCGAACAGGCTGATATCGACGCGGGCGATTGCCCGTTGTTGGGGCTAGTGACCTCGGTCGATGGCGCGCGCGCCGACGTCAACGACATCACCCGTTTCACTTATTACCCCACCGACGACAGCACCTGCGCCACCTCCCCGACCACCTGCCCGCACCGCAAGGGCGACCTGTGGAAGGTGACCAACGCGCTGGGTCAGGTCACCGAATACTTGGCCTACGACGGCGCCGGCCGCATGCTGTCGGCGAAGGACGCCAATGGCGTGATCACCGACTATTCGTATCACCCACGCGGCTGGCTGACCGCCAGCAAGGTGCGCGGAGCCGACGACAGCAGCGAGAGCGACGACCGCATCACCGCGATCGACTACTGGCCGACCGGGCTGGTCAAGCAGGTGACCCAGCCCGATGGCGCGTTCACCCGCTTCACCTACGACGCGGCGCATCGGCTGACCGATATCGCCGACAGCGCCGGCAACACCATCCACTACACCCTGGACAATGCCGGCAACCGGCTCAAGGAAGACACCAAGGACGCATCGGGCGCGCTCAAGCGCACGCTTTCGCGCGTGTACAACCAGCTCGGCCAACTGGCGACGCAGGCCACCGCCCAAGGCGATCCGACCGACTTCGGCTACGACGGCAACGGCAACACCAAGACCATCACCGACGCGCTCGGGCATGCCACCCAGAACGACTACGACCCGCTCAACCGCCTGGCGCGCACGCTGCAGGACGTGGGCGGCATCGCCGCAGAAACCAAGTTCGGCTACGACGCCCTGGACAACCTGATCAAGGTCACCGACCCCAAGGGCCTGGACACCACCTACGCCTACAACGGCCTGGGCGACCTGACCAAGCTCACCAGCCCGGACACCGGCAGCACCACGTACACCTACGACAGCGCCGGCAACCGCGCGACGCAGACCGATGCGCGCAACATCAAGACCAGCTACGGCTATGACGCGCTGAACCGCCTGACCCAGGTCACCTATCCGACCACCAGCCTCAACGTCAGCTATACCTACGACGTCAGTCAGACGACCTGCGCCAGCGGCGAGACCTACGCCGTGGGCCGCCTGACCCGGATGCAGGACGGCAGCGGCAGCACCGACTACTGCTACGATCGCTTCGGCGAGTTGGTGCGCAAGGTGCAGACCACCAACGGCAAGGTGTTCGTGGTGCGCTACGCTTACACCAAGGCCGGGCAGTTGAGCCGCCTGACTTACCCGGATGGGGCGGTGGTGGACTACGTGCGCAACGCCCAGGGCCAGACCACCGAGGTCGGCGTGACCCCACCCGGCGGCTCCCGTCAGGTGCTGCTGAACCAGGCCACCTACTATCCGTTCGGCCCGGTGGCCGGGTGGACCTACGGCAACGGCCGTCCGATGCAGCGCGTGCTGGACCAGGACTATCGCCCGTTGGCGGTCAACGACACCCGCAGCGATGGCCTGGCGGTGGGCTTCGCTTTCGACCCGGTCGGCAACCTCAGCGCGCTGACCACACCCGGCAACACCGCGCCGGTCATCAAACTGGATTACGACCCGCTGGGCCGGCTGACCGCGTTCAAGGACGGCCCGACCGATACGGTGATCGACGGCTATACCTACGACGCCACCGGCAACCGCCTCAGCGCCAAGGTCAACACCACTACCCAGACCTACAGCTATCCGACCACCAGCCATCGCCTCAGCAGTGTGGCCGGTACCGCACGCGGCTATGACGCAGCCGGCAACACCACCGCGGTCGGTGGCACGGCCGTGCAGTACGTGTATGGCGCCAATGGCCGGCTGACACAGGTCAAGCGCAGCGGCACCACCGTGGCGAACTATGCCTACAACGGCCGTGGCGAGCAGGTGCGGCGGGTTGGCAAGACCAACACCTATACGCTGTATGACGAGAGCGGCCACTGGCTGGGCGACTACGACAACAACGGCGCCGTCGTACAGCAGGCGATCTGGCTGGACGACCTACCGGTGGGCGTGCTGGCCAAGACCACGCTGCGCTACGTGCAGCCGGACCACTTGGGCACGCCGCGCGCGGTGATCGACCCGGTCCGCGACGTGGCGATCTGGCGCTGGGATCTGAAGGGCGAAGCCTTTGGCGCCACCTCGCCGGACCAGGATCCGGACAAGGATGGCACTGCCTTCGTGTTCGACATGCGCTTTCCTGGGCAGCGCTACGATGCGTTGAGTGGGCTCAATCAGAACTACTTCCGTGACTACGAGGCCGGTACGGGGCGGTATGTGCAGAGTGATCCGATTGGATTTTTGGGTGGAGTAAGCCTATACGGGTATTCGCTCCAAAATCCCGCTGCTGAAATTGATATATATGGTCTGCAAGCCTACTCGCCGGGAATGACTCCGCCAAATAATATCCCCGGCGGCCCGTGGACGCCAGCTCCTGGGCAGCCGCCTGGAACATTTTTTGGTCCAAAAAATGGCGCCGACCGAGCAATATGTAGATATGTGCCGGATGGAAATAATGGTGGCCCCAAAACCGCGCCAAAGGCGTACTGGAAAACCAAGACTCCAGGCACGTCTTGGCAACGTTATAAGCTTAACGGGATACCTCAGACTGCACAGCAGGCTCATCCTGCACCCGCAACCAAAATCCCATGGATTCGCTTGCTCGGAATCACGTCTAGGTGGGGTATGGGTGCATTCTTTGCAACTTATTCGGATTCGCTTAATGCTACCGAAGAGCAAGATATAGCGATAAGGAACGAAGATAATGAAAGATGAGTTCGAAATTAGACAAGGTTCGCGGGATGACTCGGGGATCTCTGTTGAAGAATCATTGTTGCAATGCCTTTTGTATTTTGATGAGGTTGTATCTTCTTTCTGTCTTGGTGTTGACTATTTGCACAAAATATTTGGTGATCATCCGGGTGTAGCTTGGGAAGTTAAGCAGGAATTTCTATCCGGTAAACCACTCATTGCATGGGAGGGAATTCCAAAATCAAAACGTGAAGCGATAAAAAAAATAGTCGTGGCGGCCGAAGGTATTCCGGATGCAGCTGTTGATGGGGTTTCGGATTTTAGCTACGCTGCATGGAATGATGTCCGTAATGCGGCTGTTGAATATCAAGCCTTCAATGACTCCTGAGGTGCACAGTATATGGTGCGCGCTGCCAGGATCTCTATTTTATTTTTCTCGTTAATTATTTATGTTTCAGGATGTGTGAATAATTCTTCAAAATTCTATGCGTCTCATGCTGATGCGGTGGCGAATAATACTATCGCAAAAGGATGGGTTCCGGATTTTTTGCCGCAGGATGCTACCGATATCTATGAACGGCATAGTGTTGATGCTGGCGGGGTTGCAGTTATCTTTTCTGCGCCTAGTGACAACTTCCTCAAGGGTTTTTCTACACTCGACCATTCGTATTTTTCATCTGCTGAAGAAGCTTTTTCTTTGGTGCCCTCGCCTGCAAAGTATACTCTGGGGACGAATAGTTATTATTATAGATGTAGCGGAGAGGGGCTCGGTCTGCTGAAGGCGCATGATGGAAAAAAATTCTATTATATTGAGCCGGTTTCTAGTGGGGGGCTTGAAGTTTTATGCAAAGTGCGAACTAGGTTGTAGTGGCTGGATGATTGACCTCTAGCGTTGACACTCTTCTAAGTGCGCGATGAGCTTGATAACGCTCAGACATGCTTCGATGCAATCCTGGCGGAGCAAGCGGCCAAGCCAACTCTGTAACGCCGAGCAGGCCGTTTAATCCCATCCCACTCTGCCGCATGATGTAAGGCCACGCGCCCCCCTCCCGCGCGCCCTCCCAACGCCGGAGCCTTCCATGCCGCAACGCCGTCACTTCCTGAAAACCGCCGCCTTCGGCGCCCTGGCCGCCGGGTTGGGCAGTGTGCTTCCTGGCGCGCGCGCCGCCGTGGCCAAGGCGCAGGCCAAGGCCGGCGTCGGCCCCTTGCCACACGGCGCAGCACGGGTGATCTCCACTTGGGACTTCGGCGTCGCCGCGAACCAAGCTGCTTGGCAGGTGCTGTCGCGCGGCGGCGCGGCGCTGGATGCGGTGGAGGCTGGGGTGCGGGTGCCGGAGGCGGATCCGGACAATCACACGGTGGGGCTGGGCGGGTATCCGGACCGCGATGGGCGGGTCACGCTGGATGCCTGCATCATGGATCACACCGGTGGCTGCGGGTCGGTCGCGGCGCTGGAGGACATCGTGCATGCGATCTCGGTGGCGCGGCGGGTGATGGAGAAGACGCCGCATGTGATGCTGGTCGGCGATGGCGCGCTGCAGTTCGCGCTGGCGCAGGGCTTCGAGCGCACCAAGCTGCTGACGCCCGAATCGGAGCAGGCGTGGAAGGAGTGGCTGAAGACCTCCCACTACGCGCCCGAGGCCAATATCGAGAACCGTGCGTATCGCCGTGGCACGCTGCCCGGCGGCAAGGACAACCACGACACCATCGGCATGCTGGCGCTGGATGCGCACGGCAATCTGTCCGGTGCCTGCACCACCAGCGGCATGGCCTGGAAGATGCACGGGCGGGTCGGCGACAGCCCGATCATCGGGGCGGGGCTGTACGTGGACAACGAGGTGGGCGGGGCGACCTCCACCGGCGTCGGCGAGGAGGTGATCCGCAACGTCGGCAGCTTCGCGGTGGTGGAGATGATGCGGCAGGGCAAGAGCCCGGCCGAGGCCTGCCGCGAGGTGGTGATGCGCATCGTGCGGCGCAAGCCGCAGCTCACCCGCGACCTGCAGGTGGGGTTCCTGGCGATGAACAAGCGCGGCGAGGTCGGTGCGTTCGCGATCCAGCCCGGTTTCAGTTATGCGGTCTGCGATGCGCAGCGGCAGGATCTGCTGCTGCCTGGGCGGAGCCATTTCGCGGCGCCGGCGGCATGAGCGGGAGCGTGCCGATGGGCTTGGAAGTGGCCGCCGATGCGATCGGCTCGGCGCTGGCCGCGCAGGATGGCGGGGCGATGCGGGTGGAGTTGTGCGGCGGCCTGGATGGCGGCGGGCTGACGCCGTCGTTCGGTACGCTGGCGGCGGTGCGCGATCGGTTGCGCATTCCGCTGTACGTGCTGATCCGTCCGCGGGTCGGCGATTTCGTGTTCGACGCGGCGGAAGTGGAGGCGATGCGGCGCGACGTGGAGCAGTGCGTGCGCCTGGGATGTGACGGCGTGGTGCTCGGCGCGCTGACCGCGGACGGCGAGGTGGACACGGCAACGATGCGCGAGCTGATCGCCGCGGCCGGGCCGCTCGGCGTCACCTTCCATCGCGCCTTCGATGTCAGTGCCGATCCGCGGCGTGCGTTGGAGGACGTGATCGCGCTGGGCTGCGAGCGGCTCCTGACCTCCGGTGCGCGCGAGACCGCGGAAGAGGGCGCCGACCTGATTGCCGAGCTGGTGCAGCAGGCCGGCACGCGCCTGAGCGTGATGCCGGGGTCTGGCGTTACCGAAGTCAACCTGGCGCAGTTGCGCGCGCGCACCGGTGCGCGCGAGTTCCATGGCTCGGCGCGCGGGCCGCTGGCGTCGCGGGCGACGTCGCCGCATCCGCATGTGCGCAGCCTGGGAGGCGATCGCATGCAGACCGATGTGGCGCGGGTGCGGCGGATGGTGGCGTTGCTGGAAGAGCCGGGACCGGGGACCCGGGGCCCGGGACCCGGAACGCCGCATCCCGCAGCCTGATCTGTCTCTGCTACGGCAGCGCTTTGCTCTTGCTTTCCCGGGTCCCCGGTCCCGGGCCCCTAGCAAGATTCACCCGCCGCCGGCAGGCGCCGCTGACCCCGTGCCCAGCCGCTTCGGATCCAGCACCACATGCTTGATGCGCGTGCGCTTCCAGGTGTAGCTGATGTGCACCTTGCCGTCGCGGGTCTGGATCACCGCGGGGTAGGAGAACTCGTCCTTGGGGCTGTCTTCCAGGGTCAGCACGCGGGTCCAGTGCTGGCCGTCGTCGGACAGGGCCACGGCGAGCACGCCGCGGCCGTCCCACCAGTCCTTGCCGGCCTCGGTCGGGTTGTAGACCAGTAGCGAGCGGCCGTCGGCCAGGACCACGGCGTCGGTGCCGGAATTGGGATTGGCCAGGTCGAGCAGGGTCATCGGTTCCCAGGTGCGGCCCTGGTCGCGCGACCAGGTGCTGAACACGTGGTTCTGCTGGCTGCGGCCCACCGCCTGCAGGCGGCCGTCCTTGTGCAGCAGCACACTGGGCTGGATCGCGCCGATCCTGGCCGGGTCGTTCATCGCCGGGCCGCGGGTCCAGTGCGCGCCGTTGTCGTCGGACCATTCCATGTGCGCCACCCAGCCGGCGTCCTCGCTGCTGCTGGGGCTGAGGATGCGTCCGCTTGGCAACTGCACCGGCTTGTTCTTGATCGGGCCGAGGATGCCGTCTGGCAGGCGCTCGGGTGTGGACCAGTGGTGGCCGCCGTCGCTGGACGTGGTCTGCATGCCCCACCAGCGCTTCGGGTCCGGACCTACTTTGTAGAACAGCCGCAGCGGCCCTTGCGCAGGCTGGAACAGCACCGGATTCCAGGTCGGCAACGGCTTGCCCTGCGGCTGCGCGCCGTCGGCCACCCGCTGCGCCGGTTGCCAGCCGTGCGCGTCGCGACGCGCGACCCAAATGGCGACGTCGTCGGCGCCCTCGTGGCGGCCTCCGAACCAGGCCGCAAGCAGGCCGTCGCGGGTTTCCACCAGGGTCGAGGCGTGGCACTGCGCGGTCGGCGCCTGCGCGTTGACGAATTCGCTGTAGACGATGGGCGAGGGCGGTGCCTGTGGCGGGGCGACGGCGGCCGGGCCGGCGATGGCGCGCACCGCAAACAGCGACAGCAGGGGAAACAGCGAAGGCGACATCATGTGGTACGGTCCTGGCCCGCAAATGGGGATACCTATTTATCATCAATTAAATACCACATGCTGACACCACCGGTAGCGCCGCCTGTCTGCCCGACCGACGATTGCGCGGAATCGCAATGCCGGACCGTCCGCTCTCTCCGCTCCGCCGGCTGGCCGCATTCGGCCTGAATGTTCTGGCCGCGCCGCCGCTGCTCGCCGAGAACTTCGCCGACACCGCGTTGTTCGAGTACGGCGACGTGCGCTGGGTCGGCAACGGGGCGGGCGTGATCGAGGGCGAGAACTGGAACGCTATCGATCGCCACGGCGACCTGCGCTGGCGTCCGGTCGAGGTGGATACGCCGCTGCACAAGCTGCAGTGGTTCTGGCACCCGAACAGCGACCAGACGCTGAAGAGCGTCGACGAGCTGGTGCAGATATGGGAAGACAGCGTCGGCCGCGGCGGGCAACTGGTGCTGGGCATCGCCCCGGGCAAGCGTGGCCTGCCGCCCGAAGCCGACGTCAAGCGGCTGGAGGAAATGGGCCAGGCGCTGCAGGCGCGCTACGGCGCCGATCGCAACCTGGTGCGCGGCCGGCTCAAGAGCGACGACAGTATCGCCGCGGCGGTGGACGGCGACCGCGATACTTTTTGGCGCGCGCCGGACGGCTCGCACCACGCCACCCTGGAACTGCATTCAAGCAGCCGGTGACCTTCGACACTGCGTTGTCGATGGAATGGCTCAACGACGGCCAACTGGTGCAGAAATACGCGGTGGAAGTGTTCCGCGACGGCGCCTGGGTCAAGGTGGCGCAGGCGATCGGCCACATGAAGATCGATCACTTCCCTGCGGTCACCGTCTCGCGCGTGCGCCTGAACATCCTGTCCAGCGTCGACGCCGCACAGATCCGCGAGTTCCAGTTGTTCAACGTGGGTGCTGCCGCTGCGCGCTGATCCCTGCCTGCGGCCTGCAACCGAAGCCGTGCCGGGCGATGCCGGGTGCGGCTTTTTTCATTGGCGCGATGCGCTGCCTTTGCGGCGAGAGCGTCGTCGTGCAGGACAGTGGTTCCGGACGCGGCGGCGACGCACCTCCCCTCTCCCCCCGGGAGAGGGGTTGGGGGTGAGGGTACGGCAGCACCTGGTCCTGAAGCACGAGCGCAGCCGCGCCGATCTGCAGGCGTGCACCGCGTGCGCATGCCGCGTTTTGTAGTTCGTCGCCAGTTACGACCATTGGCTGCAGCTTGCGCTCGCAGAAGAACAACAGGTCCGAATGCAGCAGCGCCTGCGTGGAGCCGGGTGCGGCGGAGGGGCCACGTCGCGCTCGCCTGATCCGGAAGCCACCGAGTGGCGCGCGTCTTTCCGACGATCGCCTGCACTGCACAACTTCGTTCGATGGTGTGACATCGCATGCTATCGCCGGCGCAGCTGCAGCGCGGCGGCCTTCGAAGCGGCCTCGGCGAGAAGAGGACACACCCGCTGGATCGCGCAAGCAGCGGCATGCGGCGCCATCCGCGTTCACGGCACCGCCGCCGCCACGTTTACACGGTCGTCGCCCTCCATCCGAGCTTTGCGCCGTCTCGCTGACGCGGCGTGGCCAGGTGGCCGGGGTGTTCCGTCATCGTGGAGCAAGGCCATGCCCGACAGCGCAGAGGCATCCGGATTCCGCTCGGTGCGGTTCGAACGGCGCAGGCGGCTGCGACGGTGGGAGCGCCTGCGTCAGGGCCTCTGCGTCACCCTGGCGTGCCTCGCGGTGGCCCTGGCGCCATCGTGGGATGCCCGCAGCGCGCCGCCAGCACGGGTGCCGCCACCTCGGGCAGCGGATGCCACGGCGGACATCCAGCAGGCGCCGCACGCGCTGCGCGACAACACGGTGCCGGAGGCGCAGGTCGCGCTGCTGCGCTGAGCCGATTGCAGGACACGAACCGGGCCCGCTGTCTGTGCAGCGGGCCCGTTTTTTTGCGCGACTGGCGCACACAACCGCCGCACAACCGCTTTTTCCGTATGCGTGCGTAGACAAAGCACAGGCGCACGCCACCTGCCGCGCGGTTGTGCGTGCCTCGTCGCCGCCGTTGTCACCCAGGGAACAGCTATTGCCGCCGACCCACACAGAGACTCGCCGCACAAGGGGATTTCGGAGCATGCGATGGAGATGGCAATGGAAAAGGCAGGCGTGACCGCCGCGCGATTCGCCGAGGCCGACGAGATGTTCACCCGCGCCTGGCGCGCCACCTTGCCGGATCTGCGGCGGCGCGCGCTACGTCTGGCCAACGGGCGCGCGGACGCGGCCGAGGACCTGCTCTCGGATACCGCGGTGAAGGCGCTACTGTTCATGCGCCGCTCGCCGGAAGCGATGACCGACCCGCAGGGATTCCTGTTCGTGGTGCTGCGCCACGTGTTCCTGGACCTGGTGCGGCGCCGCCGCGGCGGCGGCGAGCCGCTGGACCGCCCCTCCGAGGCTAAGGAAGTGGACGCCGTGGCCGATCAAGCAATGACCGCCCTGCAACGCGCCGAACTGGAGGAGCAGATGGAGCGCGTGGTGACGGCGGTGGCGGCGCTGAGTCGGGAGCAGCGCCGGCTGTTCGCCTATCGCTTCGTCGAGGAGTTGCCGTATCCGGCCATCGCCAACTTGCTGCACATCAACCAGCCGCTGGCGCGCAAGCGTGTGGAACTGCTGCGCAAGCGGCTGCGGCTGGCGCTGGTGGCCGAATGAGCCGGCCGGCTGCCGCGGTTTCACAAGCCGCCCACGGCGGCGTTTTCCCTCCACGCCGGGCCGCACAGGGCCGCGGCATCGCGGGCGCCGCGGCGGGGCGCGGCACAGGCCACCCCCGTCGCGGCGCCTCCCCGGCAGGCGACATACCAAGGAACCAGGCTCATGGCAGACAACACGCTCGTCAATTCGCAGATCACCGACGCGGTCACCCAGACCAACGTCAAGGTGGTGGCCGAGGCGCCCGCCCAGGCGATCGCCTCGCTGTACCAGGTCTCCAGCCACTCCACCGGGCTGGCGCTGCAGAACGCGGTGCACAGCCAGCAGGCGCTGAACCAGGTCTCCAACGCCGTGGTGTCCAAGGCGGTGGCCCTGATCATGGCGATCGGCGAGAAGTGATGCAGTGCCGTGGCCCGCGCCGCGGCGGCTGACGCGGGCACCGATCCATCCATCAGGAGAGTGGCATGTGGCCTTTCGCAAGCAAGAAGACCCCGGGATCCCCGACGGCCGCCGCGACGCCGGCCGGCACGGCATCGGCGCCTGCATCCGCCGCGGCTGCGGCGCAGACGCCTGACGTGCCCGCGACGGCACCGTCGACGGCGCCGGTGACCACGGATGCATCGCCATCGGCAGCGGCCGGTGACACCACGGCTGCCGCACCGGCTGCGGCGAGTTCCGCGTCGGCAACGGCGCCGGCGCGCAGCGAGGCCGGCGAGGGTGACAGCGCGCCCGCCGCTGCAGCAGGCGCAGCGGCGCCCAGCGCCGCCGCTTCCGCCGCGTCCGCCGCCGACGCCGCGCCAGCGACAGGTGGCGATGGCGCAGGCGCCTCGCCGCCGTCCGCACCGCCCGCCGCGCCGGTGTCGCCGCCACCGCCACCGCCACCGCCGTCCATGCTGAAGACGCTCAACACGCACATGCTCGCGCAGGCCTCGGCGGCGCGGCCGGCCAGCGACGCGCTCAACAGCAAGATCGTGCAGGCGGTGCAGCTCAGCAACGCCGAGACCATGGCCTATGCGCCGTCGCAGATCGTGGTCGGCTCGAACATGCTGATCAGCCAGGCCTCGGGCCTGATCGCGCAATCGGCGGCGGTGTACTTCGACGGCGTCAGCAAGATGGCGCTGGCCAGCCAGGGCGTGCTGCTCAAGCAGATGACCGAGAACCTGGCCGAGAACAAGCTGGAGCAAGCCGCCGAGGATGCGCTGGGCGTGCTGGCCACCGACGTGCTGGTCGGTGCCGCTGCGGCGGTCGCGGCCGCCGCCGGCGCGCTGGAGGCCGAATCGGCCGGCTTCGCCATCGACAAGATCGACCAGAGCATCGCCAAGTACGCGGACCTGATGCGCGGCCGCAAGTCCGCGTCCACGTAGGCCGTTCGCACCACCGGTTTCACCACGCACAGGGGAGCACCATGCAAGACAACCAAGCATCCGATTTCGCCACGCTGCGCCAGTTCGCCGAGAGCTGGTTGTGTCGCCCACTACTTCCTCTCGAGGAGGAGCAACTGCGGCGCTTCGCGTCGGAAACGGCCGCACCGCCGGCCGTGCCTGCCGCCGAAACGGCTGGCGCTTCGCCGTCGTTGATCGATGCCGAGCGCGAGCGCGTGAAAGGCCTGATCCAGCAGATGCAGCAGACGATGCAGAACAGCCGGGGGGCGCTGAACGGCGCCACCGCGGCCAGCGAAGCGGCGGTGCTCAAGGCGATCGAGTCCGCCAACGCGCTCGATCAACTGCGACCGGGGCAGTTGCGGCCACCGCAGAGCGGCGAGGGCGGCAGCAACCACATGGTGATGGCGCAGATCGCCGATCGCCTGGCCAATCTCGTGCAGGCCGAAGTGCGCGCGTGCTTCGAGCGCGAGTTCGGCAGCCTGGCGCAGCAGATGCAGGCGGTGGTCGAGGCGGCGCGCGCGCAGGGACTCATCGCGGATGCGCCGGCGGCGGAGCCGGGAGCGCCATCGCCGCCTCCCGCTGCCTGAGCCGTTCCGTCGCACGGCGGCGTCTTCGCGTGTCCCCGCGAAGTTGCGCCGCCGTGCGCGTGTCGTTGCACGCGCACGCGTGCGTGGCACAGCATCGCGGCCGTGGCGTGCGGTCGCGTGCGTGGTGCGTTCGGTACGCGCATGGTGTGCTTGCGGCGCGCGCCAAGGGCTGCGTCGTGCCGATGCAGGGCGCGAGTGGCTGTGTGCCATCAGTGAGACAGCCTGATGCCACGTCGAGGACAGGAGCGCGTTCGCCTGCTGTGCTGGTGGAGCGCATTGCATGGCGGCGGATGTCGCGAGAGAACACACCCCACAGCAGTCGCAACACGCATCGGCCGAGGTCGCGGCGCATCGTGGCTGATGTTCCCTCGTCGCGCGCACATCGCGGCGAGGTTGGCGAGACAAACGCCGCACACGGTTTCACAGGTTCTGCACTGTCCCGTTTTCAGAGATCGTACGGCGTGGGCCGTACCCCAACCCAGGAGCGAACACATGGCATTTCCCACCGCGGTCAACGACCAGATCACCGATGCGGTCACCCAGTCCAACGTCAAGGTCATCGGCGAAGCGCCGGCCTTCGCGATGGCGTCGATCTACCAGAGCATGGCGCACTCGACCGGCATCCTGTTCGAGAACGCCGTCTCCGCGCAGCAGCAGCAGAACACCCTGGCGCAGGCGGCGGCCAACCAGGGCGTCATGCAGATCTACAGCCTGGACACCACCGCCGCTGCCGGCGCCACCGAGAAGGTCGCGCAGACCGGCGTCTCCGACAACCTCACCAGCCTGCTGACCGTGCTCAACGCGTTCAAGCAGTCCTGAGCCACGCGCGCTAACGCCGCTGCAGGGCAGCGGCGCTAGCCACGCCCTTCCTTCCCAACGAGGACCGTTCCATGGCCTATCCCACCGCAGTCAACAACCAGATCACCGACGCCGTCACCCAGTCCAACGTCAAGGTCATCGGCGAGGCGCCGGCCTTCGCGATGGGCTCGATCTACCAGAGCCTGGCGCACTCCAGCGGCATCCTGTACGAGAACGCGGTCGCCTCGCAGCAGCAGCAGAACACGCTGGCGCAGGCGGCGAACAACCAGGGCGTCATGCAGATCTACAGCCTGGATACCACCGCCGCCGCGGGCGCGTCGGAGAAGATCGCCCAGACCGGCGTGTCGGACAACCTGACCAGCCTGATGACCGTGCTGCAGGCCTTCCGCAGCGGCAAGCCGGCCGGCCTCTGAGTCGCGCACCGGTCCGGAACGGCGAACCCGTCGGGTCTCGCCGTTCCTCGTTGCGACGGTCGATGCCATCATTCGCTTCACCCCGCAGGCCGCGCGTTGCGCGCGCCTCGCCTGCACCATTGCCCACCCGTGCCTGGCGTACGCACCGGTCCTCCATCCTGGCCTGGCGCGTTCGACGCCCGGCGTCGTACGTCCTGCGTCCGAGAAGAGGGAGTATGGAGGTTCCAGCCAGCGTCCAACCGGAGGCGATCGAGCGTATCGTGCGCGACCACGATGGCGACGCTGCCTGCGCGGACAACGCCGGCCAGGCGCATCGGCGCCTGCTCGAGTGCGCGCCGCTGTTCCAGGGCCTGCCGGACTCGGTGCTGGACGACCTGCTGGCCCATGCCAGCGAATGCGCACTCGGCGCGGGCAGCGTGCTGTTCTTCAAGCACGACCCCAGCAGCTTCGTCGGCGTGGTCGTGCGCGGTCGCGTGTACAAGGTGCTGTACGGCCCGGACGGGCAGGAACTGATCGTCGGCGCGGTCGAGCCCGGCGGGCTGGTCGACGAGGCCGCGCTGCTGGAACCGCACGGGCGCAGCTTCACCGCCATCGCCTTCGGCGCCAGCGTGGTGCTGAAATTGCCGCGGCGCCACTTCAACGTCCTGCTGGACCCGCCGCTGCTGCAGCAGCGCATCCACGCCCTGCTGCGCCTGCGCCTGCGGCAGACCCTGGACAGCCTGGAAAGCATCTGCCTGCACCGCCTGGAAGTGCGCCTGGCGCGCTACGTGCTGCGCCAGCTCGAACTGCAGGCGTCGCAACACGGGAGCGATGGCGCGATCGCCCTGCCGCCGAACCAGAGCATCCTCGCCGCCATGCTCAACGCCAGCCGCTCCAAGCTCAACGCCCAGTTGCAGCGCTGGGTGCGCAGCGGCCTGGTCAGCCGCCGCCGCCACCTGTTGCGCGTGCACGATCGCGGCGCGCTGTATGCCAAGGCCAACCTGCAGGGGCCGGCGATGCCGTCACCGGACGGCGAGGACCTGCCATCGCGCGCTGCGTATGCGGCGTGGACGGATCGCCGCGCCGAGTGACGTGCGTGCTGCAGCGTAGGGATTGCGTGCATGCATCTGCCGATGCGCGCCGCACTTGCTCTCAACTGATCGAACGTTCTGTCCGCGCCTCGCAACGCGGTGGCTGGCAGACGCCACGCACCCCGGTCAGGAGTGCGCATTGATTCCGATGGCTGCCGATCTCGACATGCAAGAAGGCCGCGATGCGGCTGCTCGCCAGCTTTGCTAGGTGTGCATGCGTAGCGTCACGTCGCCATTGCCTCGCTATGCGCGCATTCCGCAGCGTCAGCCGGCGCGCGCGACTGCTCGCGGGTGCGATACGACTCGCCCCATTCGCGCAAACTGATCAGCACCGGTGCGAGGGAGTGGCCAAGCGGCGTCAGCGCATATTCGACCTTGGGCGGCACCTGCGGATAGACGTGGCGCACGATGACGCCGTCCTCCTCAAGCTCGCGCAACTGCAGGGTCAGCATGCGCTGCGTGGCGTTGGGCACCAGGCGCGTCAATTCCATGAAGCGCTTCTTGCCGGAGAGCAGGTGGAACAGGATCACCGGCTTCCACACCCCGCCGATCACCGACAGCGTGACTTCGACCGCGCAGCCGCTCTTGCCATCCAGACGTTTCAGACGCATGGTCGTTGTACCTACAAAATTGATAGTACCTGCGAAAATTGTACGTTCTTGCGATGCAGGAAGTGCATCCCGACAATGCCTGCAATGCGGTTTCGCTGCAACTGATGCGGCGCTGCCCCTCGCCACTTTTTCGCTAAGGATGTCGTGCCCATGAAAGCCATCACCCTGCACCAGCCCGCTGGCCTCGAGAACCTCCGCCTCGTCGATTTGCCCGATCCCGGCCAGCCGGGCGCCGGCGAACTCCGCGTGCGCGTGCATGCCAGCTCGCTCAACTTCCACGACCTGGGCGTGGTGACCGGGCGCATGCCCAGTGCTGACGGCCGCATCCCGATGTCCGATGGTGCCGGCGTGGTCGAGGCGGTGGGCGAGGGCGTGGACGAGTTCGCCGTGGGCGATGCGGTCGTTTCGACCTTCTTCCCGACCTGGCTGGAGGGCGGCCCGACCATCGCCGATTTCGCCACCGTACCCGGCGATGGCGTCGACGGCTATGCACGCGAATACGTCGTTCGTCCCGCGCACTGGTTCACGCACGCCCCGCGCGGCTACAGCCACGCCGAGGCGGCAACGTTGACGACCGCGGGGCTCACCGCTTGGCGCGCACTGGTGGTGGACGCGCACCTGAAGGCCGGCGACACCGTGCTGGTGCTCGGCACCGGTGGCGTGTCGATCTTCGCCCTGCAGTTCGCCAAGCACATGGGCGCCAGTGTGATCGCCACTTCGTCCTCCGACGAAAAACTCGCGCGTGCGCAGGCGCTGGGCGCCGATTTCACCATCAACTACCGCCGCGACACCGACTGGGCGGCCAAGGTGCTCGACTACACCAACGGCCGCGGCGTCGACGTGGTGATCGAAGTGGGCGGACCGGACACGCTGGGCCAGTCCATCCGCGCCTGCCGCATCGGCGGCCACATCGCCTTGATCGGCGTATTGACCGGCATTGCCGGCCAGGTGCCGACCGTGGCGCTGATGCAACGCCACCAGACCCTGCAGGGCCTGATCGTCGGCAGCCGCCACCACCAGCGCGACATGGTCCGCGCCCTCGAGGCGACCGGCATCAAGCCGGTGGTCGACCAGACCTTCGCGCTGGAAGACATCGCCGATGCGTTTGCGCATCAGGCGGCGGGGAAGCATTTTGGGAAGTTGTGCTTGTCGATTTAGGCGACCCTTGGCCGCTTGCGCTCACCACGCGCCACTCGCATGCATGTCTCTGTAGGAGCGGCTTCAGCCGCGACGGATGCTTCCGGTGAAGCCCATTGCGGCTGGATACACTCATGCGGTGGGCCCGTAACGCCATCCCTGGGCGCTCCAGCGCATCGTATGTGTCGGTGCCAGTGCTTCAACGAATGCGTCGTCGTGCGAGACGACGACCAGCGCGCCCGTATAGCCGCGCAACGCAGCCTCCATCGCCTGCACAGAGGCCAAGTCGAGGTGATTGGTGGGTTCATCCAATAGCAACAGCTGCGCAGGCGTCCCTCGCCACGCTGCGCAGGCAAGGGCGGCCTTCAGCCGCTCCCCGCCGCTTAGCAGCCCGCTGGGCTGGGTCGCGCGCTGCGCGTCCAGCTGCAGCAGCGCGAGCCGGCTACGCAGCTCTCCCTCTGCCAGCGGTGTGTCGAGCAGGCCCAACTGCTCCACCACCGAGCGCTCGGGATCCAGCAGAGCCAGCGCCTGATCGAGGTAGGCAACCGGAACGTGCGTTCGACATAGGCCTGTCACCGGCGCCAATGTGCCGGCGAGCAAGCGCAGCAGCGTCGACTTGCCGCATCCGTTCGGGCCCGTCAAGGCGATCCGAACCGGACCGCGGGCGCTCCAGGTCACGGTGGCGGCCGGGTCGCCAACGGCGAGCCAGGGCAGGCGCGCACGATCGAGCGTCCACAGCCGCCGGTGCGCGACAGGCGCGCTGCCGGGCAGCGATAGCAGGACGGGCGGCGTGTCTTCCACGCGTGCCGCCGCATCGCCGACGCGGGCGGATAGCGCTTGTTTCGCCTCGCGTTGTTGCTGGCGAACATGCCCCATCGCTTCCACCGCCGCCTGCTTCAGTCCGACCTTCGCCGCGGTGGTGAGGTTTGCCGTTTCCGCATAGCGGCGCGTCCCGGCCGCATGCCGTTGAATCGTGTCATGCGCGCGTTCCAGTCGGCGGCGCGCACGGTCGCGTTCGGTCCGTGCATGCTCCAGCGCGGCGCGGGCTGCCGCCTGCTCGGCCTCGCGTTGCGCCACGTGCAGCGCCAGAGTGCCGCCGGTCGTGCGCAGCCCGTACGGCGTCACTTCGACGATCCGGCGCATGTCCGCCAGCAACGCCCGGTCGTGGCTGACCAGCACCAGCCCGCCGCGCCAGGCTGCGAGCTGACGTTGCAGCCAGAGCCGTCCATCGCGATCCAGGTGATTGCTGGGTTCGTCGAGCACCAGCAGCCCGGCAGCGGACAGGAAGGCGCCGATCAGCGCGACGCGCGCCCGCTGGCCACCGCTGAGTGTCCGTGCGGGGCGTGCTGGATCGAGCGGCCCCAAGCCCGCGGCCATGAAGGCGTCCTGCAGCCGCTCTGCCAGATCCCAGCGCTCGCCGATGCGGTCGAAGTCGGCTTCGTTGGCGCAACCGGCCGCAAGGCGCGACAACGCCGCCAGTTGTGCAGAGAGCCCGGTCACCTGCGCGACGTTGGTCCCGTCACTGGGAGCATCGATTGGCTGTTGCGCAACGTAGGCGACGGTGGTGTGCCGCACCACCGCGCCACCAGTGGGCGTACGCTGGCCAGCGATCAGTTGCGCGAGGATGCTCTTGCCGGCGCCATTGCGGCCGACGATGCCGGTTGGCGTGCCGTCGATGACGAGATCGAGCGATTCGAATAGGGGCGTGCCGTCGGCAAAGCGAACAGCGACCTGTTGCAAGGCGACAAGCGTCGCCCGTGACGTGGTGGCGGCCATATGACCCTCCGAAAATGCATGACAACTTCCGCGCCGTGCGTGGCACGACAGCGGCGACATTTCTGGAAGGCTTACAGATCCACGGCGGCGGGCATCCTCAGGGTGCGTGCGCCGGACTGTAGCAAAGCGTTTCGAGGAGCCACAAGCGAGAGGTGCCGTTCTATTCACGCTGCAGTCGCCGCTGTGCAGCTCCTGAGGGGCAAAGCCGCTCTCCTGCGACCATGCGATTTACTGATATCCACATGAAGCGAAAACTGCGGGGGAGTCCTTGGGCGATCGAGGCTGGAGGAGTAAGTGGACAGCACCGCCTGCCGTTCGATGACTTATGTTGAATGTGATCTGCGCCGAACAGTCAGCTGCTACCTTTCTGCTTTGCGCTTCGTCATGGTTTCGCTAGTGCAGCGCCGCACTTCCGGCATTCCGTGCGCGCCTGCCGATGGCCTTGTGGCGCGTTGAGCGCGGCACAGGCGTCGCAGAAGCGTATCAAGTGAATGGTCTGCCAGAGCCCGTATGCCATGAAGCAGACGGCAGCGGCCAGGAAAAGAGGCGGCGCGTCAGCCACCCAGAAGAAGACCAGCAGCATCATATCCGTGGCGATGCTGCCAACAATGAACACCCGCCGCTTCAGCGGCGTATTCTTGTTGAAGTTGAAGAACGCCAGCGCCACAAGCCCAATCGCGGCCCAGAACCCGAAGAGGTAGGGATAGAGTTCGTTCAACTGTTGGGGTGTGAGGTGCATGGATGTCCTGTCCGGATGCAGATGTGCTGGTCGAAGTCTAGGGCCTGGCGAAATCGGGCGCGCGACAGCCTGCGATGCCCTGGTGTCATCGCGTGGAGGCCGCTGGCCCGGGCGCGCAATCAGACCCCTGCATCGCGCTGCGAAAGTGCGGCACCGCAGGACGAGCAGAAACGATCCGCGTGGTTCACGTGGTGGCCCGACGGGCACTTGGCGACGCTGAGCAGCCACGGCTTGCGGTACACGGAATACAGCATCGAGAAGGCCATGCCATAGAAGAACATCCAATGCCCGGAGAATCCGCGCAGGAGGGTGGGGGGCACGCCTGGCGCTTTCGGTTGGTCGCCCGTCAGGTGGGCGACGATTAAGAAGTTCACGCTGGCGTAGGCGAACAGGCCGTAAGTGGCGTAGCGCATCCAGCGTGGAGATCCCGCCAGCAAGCGCTTCCAGCGATGGCGGGATTTCAGGGTGTGGTTGAGCCGCAGGGAAAGCAGCACGGTCGGTAACCAGACGACGAAGACGCCGAAGTGCATGGCGAAGACGGCCTCTCCGCCTGGCGGCACATACCCGGCAAGCGCCATCACGTGGACGATGAGGCTGAGGACGAAGCCGAGGGCGGCGAGCACCAACAGGGGAAGCAAGAGCGCGATCATGTGGTGGCTGCGATGCGATGTGGGTGTGGTGCGTTAGGGAGGCGGCCCTGGCTCATTCACCTGAGCGGCCGAGCCGCCGATGACTTTACGCCACAAGCCGAGCGCCGCGTGGCCGTTTTTTTGCTAGATGGCGGCTAGACATCGCACCAGATTTCGGATTTCGGCGGGATATCATCGATATCTATTTCGGCGGGCAAGAGGATGCCGAAATTGCGAGGATTGTGGGGTGACCAAGCATTTCTAAAGACCTCAAAGCCTAAGGCAATAGATTGAATGTCTGAGAGATTTGGTCGTTTGATTGTAATGGTCGCACCTACTGGGATTGCTAGGGAGTCGTCGTGCGTTATGCCGGTTAACGCAGTGCCCTTGCCCTCGATTGAAAAGCGATCAATGACGATAAAAATGATTTGGAACATGACCTGTCATTGATGTTCGAGAGAGGAGGGGTGTAGAACTGGTGTGTAGCTTAGCTATTCCGCGCCTTCTTTGTGAGATGCGAGCTATCTAGCATTGTCCCGGCCGGCCAGCGCGCAGACCACTATCGCCGCTGCGTGCTGGACGCGATCGACCCGGACGAGACAGTGGCCATCCGCCTCAACTTGCAGCGGCAACACGTGCTGGGCAACGACTGCTTTCGAGAGGCGGTTGAAGGCTAGCTTGGCCATCGAACTGGCCCTGCACATAGGGGCCGGCCGCGGAAGGTCAGAGCGGTAGTAGAAGCAGAAGAGGGAAGTGCACGCTGCCCCAGTTTTCCGTTGGCGACGGCCGTATCAGTCCTTGCTGGCCAAGCTCACCACCAGTTCGCCGTCGCGCACCTGCACGCGCAGCGTACTGCCGATGGTGAAGCCCAGTTCTTCCATCCAGCGGCCGCCCAGGCGCAGCGCGGGCGTGCGCTTGCCGTTGGCGGAGTGGCCGCAGCCGACGGTGCACTGCTGTGGCGGGCGTGGGCGGCGGGGCGGGCGCGAGGCGCGGGCAAGATCGGCGGCATTGGCGGCGGCGACCTGTTCGGGCGTCAGCATGGGGGTGAGCGACGACTCGACGATCGTCCACTGCGGGCAGTGGCGATGCTTGTGCGACTTGCGCTTGCAGGGAGCGGCGGGGCGGGGTGACGGTTGACGCATGGCACAGCCTCCTTGGCAGACAGAAACCCGCGCCGAAAGGCGACGGGATGTCGGGAGGTTAGAAACCGCACGTAGCCGGCGGGCTTATTTCCCCGAAGGGTGTTGTATTCGCCGCCCTCCCGACGCAGACAGCGCGTCGGAGTGTGCCTGCGAACAGGCACAAAAAACCCACCGGTTTGACGGAGGTGGGTGCCGCTACGTGAGGAGTTTCTACGCTCCTTGGAGAAGATGGTGCTACCGTTTTTTAGGTATGTCAACTGGTTTTGGGTTGCAGACTATAGTGCGATTTCTAAGTGAACCTGACGCCGTTATGGTGGATTAGCTCTCATCTTCCGTTTTATTTTCTTAGCTAATGACCGCAGTCCGACTGAGCCTTGATGAAGGCGCGCATGGCTGATATCGAATTGTAGAGGTCGGTGGGGGAAAATCGCGGGTTGTGTGGATTTTCAGGGTGATGAATTTGGTGGCGAATGAAATCAGTGCTACTGATCTGCTCCGTTAACGTAGAGCCATTTCTCTGTAAGCGAATGTAGTTGACGAGTGGCCTAGTGGCCCGGAATGCGGGGAGATCACCAGACGACTCGATATGCGCATATAGCTCGTCGTGGTACTCGCACGTCGGTTCGCCGAATGCCGAGAAGCTGACTTCATTGAGACTTGGGTAGGGCAATTCACTGGGCAGAACGCGAGATACGCGCTCCTGTGGCCCGTGGGACACAAGTCTTAGGCATTCAAAGCTCAGGTGTTTGACAATTTCTGGGCTATGCGTGGTCAGGAGAACCTGGGTTGCCGGTGCAGTTGAAAGCGCCTTCAGTGCGGCTGTCAGACCGCGCTGGTGTTCGGGGTGCTGCGAGGTTTCTGGCTCTTCGATTGCATAGATGACATGCCGATTTCCTGCCTCTGCCAGTCTTCGCTCAGCCTCAGCACGAAAGAAGCTAATCAAGACAAGGCGTTTGACTCCACTGCCTCGCTTATTGATTGGTATGCCGTGCTCGCCTGAAATTCCAACGCTTTTAAAAACATCTGGCCATTTGAGCGCGTCCGAGTCAGGTATTTGTGGTTCTAGTGAAGCAGCGAGTTGGGGGTTCAGTTCATGTAGCTTCTCGAGCGTCCGACTTGCAACCTCCTCCAAGCGTAGGCGAACTTTATCTGCAACCTCCCGAAGGTGTGTGCGTATAGTTGGATCTCCGAGTATTTCCCGAACAGCTACTCGCATTGGATCCTGTACTTCATCGTCGGACTCGGTGTTTTTGCGGTCCGACTGAAACAGAGTAAACAATGGCATCTTCGCCTTAATCTGGTCCCAGATCGCCTTCGTGTCTTCCTTGGCGATTTCAATCTCGCACTCGCTGAGTGCGAGGCCGGCGTGGCCGGCCCAGATCGCCTTTCTAAGCTCGGCGCTCCGTGTCTTGTCAGAGCAAGAGAAGCCGTTATCTTCCACAGCCTTACGCAGTTCAGTGATCTTCTTTTGGTGCAGATCGCGGCATCCCTCAGCAGTGGGATGGTTGGCGCGTATAAAGACGCGCTCTCTCCCGGATGGAGAGAATCGCTTGACGACGTGCAAAGTGCCATCTGCCGTAGTCAGGTACTCACCCGCTAAGGTCGTGAAATTCGTGGAATCGATAACAATCTCGGCAGGGAGTTCGGCGAACTCGACGCTGACCTCGATTTGGTCTTCGCCGCGAGCGAGGCAAGACTTGTTGATGTCCTCTTTGTCAATCTTTATGCACCCCTTACCTTCGTTGAAGAAGAAATCTAGGGCCTCGAGAATTGTCGATTTCCCAATGTCGTTTCGACCAACTAATACGCACAGATCGTCGAGCTCCACAACAACCGGCTCGGCGTATCCGCGAAAGCGATTCACAGTAACAGTTTTGATCTTCATGCGCTGCGAAATTCCTATCACCAGCTTACGCGAGAGTTGAGCGGCGCGCGGCTTTCGGTGCGACCGCTAGGGCGAGTGACTAGTCTGATTACTCCCCAACTAGCTCGCGGATCTTTTGAACGATTGCTGCGTAGTCAGGGCCTTGTACCGCAAAGCGGTCTGCTAGTGACTTATCTGTTTGTTGACCTGGCGTAAGAACGTTGTCGATCATTTGACCGACAGGCGTGCCACGTTTGTACAGTCGTACTTGTTCGTGCTGATAATTCGGGAGCTCTACCGGGACGTGGCCAAGACCGATGCCGGCGAGGGTTTGGCTAATCTCAGCGCGCACATTGACACCTAGCTTTGCCACACCGTGAGCGTCACGTAGAACATCCATTGTGAATGTGTGTACGCTCCCGTTCTTTTCGACTTCTTCCTTAATCTGTTCCCAATTCATATCGCGATCCTTGATGGTTTATGCGCGCGCTTTGTTTTTCTTTGCCGTGCATTGCTTCGAAAGCGTTGAAGGGTTCACCCTAAATAATGCTAGAGAAAAGATGTGCGGAATAAACATGTGGTGATAAAATAAAAATGACCAGGGGGTATTCATGTGAAGCGCATATTTATTCCGCCCCCTTTGTTGGCCGACGTTATTGAGGGCGTGTCCTGATGTCTGGCCTCGGCGCTTAACTCTTTTTCTTCGGGTTGTGAATTGGTAGCGTTGGATGTTTAGGGGCTGTGGGCGGATCTACGCGACGCCTTCTGTCGTCTTGGCCATCTTCTCGTTTCGGCTTTGGTCCTGGTTTGATGTTGAGCATAAAAAATCCTATTTCATTGATGTGTGAGTATTTTATTCAGTCTGACGGCGGTGCATTAAAGAAATTCACGAATAACGCGGTCAGATCACTTATCAGTCGATCTGGATGCTTTGCATGTGCGGTAGGGCCTGATGCGAAGCACCGAGTGCTGGCTTGGACCGTGTAACGAGTCAGGTGCACTTAGGAAGTCAACATGACGCGCTTCTAGTAATGAAGTCGCGCCGCGAGGCGGCGTCGGTTTTTGTTGCGTGTTTCTTAGCGGGTGTGGCAGTCCCTAGAGCACCAGAAGCAACCATCTACATTGTTGTAGTATCGCTTTGCAGCAACTATTGCATCTTTACAGTTAAAAAATGCTCCTAGATACGTTCTGTTAGGTGGGAGATATGTGCATGTATCCTTGTGTACCTCATGCTCTCCCGTTGGCTGAGGATTGTTATTCACGTAGTAAGAGGTCATCTCTTTGTCCCCGTGGATTGATTATGGTTAATTGATGGCAAGCGCTTGTATAAAGGCAGCTGGCAGAAATAATCCGCCACCTTGTGGTAATGAACGCTTTTGCTTCTGTCTAATGAATTCCCACTTTCGCGTATCCCTGCGCCTGATCCTAAAGCCAAGCCTCGGTGCCCTTCCGCACAAGATCGACGCTATCACTTGTTGACGGCCGTCACAAGTTAAAGGCCGCTCGGCGAACCGCCGGCGGCCTTAATTTGTAGACAAGTTGTTTGACCCCGCGCCATCCGGATTTACCGGACGGCGCGCTCCGCGAGTAACTCAATTACTGGGCGTACTCCAAACCTGCCCCTTAACCCCTCGCACGCTCGCATCCGCCGCACCATCCAAATCAAACACGATCACGCTGTTCTCGCCCTTTCGCTGCCAAGGCGCCGGAAAATACAACGCCCGCTGCGGCCCGATATTCCAGTGCCTTCCCAGGTTATGGCCGTTGGCCCAGGCGAAGCCTTTGCCGAAGGCGCGCATGTCCAGGAACGTATCGGCAGGCGTGCCGATCTTCACCGTGCCGCGGTGGAAGGCGGGGCCGTCGACCTTGGCGGTGGTCCAGCCGGTGAGCTTGCTCGGGTCGTCCATCGGCAGGGGGAAGGTCTGCCAGCCGGTGAGTGGCTTGCCGTCGAGCAGCACGGGGTCGACCAGGCCGGCGTGGCCGTCGGCCAGGTGGGCGCCGTAGTTGATGCGGCCGGTGTTCTCCACCAGCACGTCGAGGGTGTGGGGGCCGGCGGGGATGTCCACGTCCACGGCCACTTGCTGCAGGCGGCGCTCGGCGCTGCCTGCCAGCTTCCGGTCGACGTAGACGCTGGCGTAGTCGCGCACGTCGCCCAGGTACAGGCTGCCCTTGCGCGGGCCGGTGACGGTGGTGCGGTAGAGGATGTAGCCGTAGGCCTGGCCGTAGCGCTCCATCGGCTGCGGGGTGTCGGTGGTGGCGGCCGGGGCGGGCAGGTTGTCCCAGAGCGAAGCGGATTCGCGCAGCGGCGTGGCGGGGAGTTCGGCGAAGCGGATCGGCTTGGGTAGCGCCGGCGGGGCGATGCCGGTGACGCGCTGGATGGCGTCGCGGAACAGGGTGAACTTGGGAGTGGGGCGGCCGGCTTCGTCGAGCACGGCGTCGTAGTCGTAGCTGGTGGTCTGCGGGGCGTAGTGGTCGCTGGGGTTCTTCTGGAAGTTGGCGCCATTCATGAAGCCGAAGCTGGTGCCGCCGACGAACATGTAGAGGTTCGCGGAGTGGCCCTGGCGCAGGATCCATTCGAATTCGCTGGCCTGCTTGGTGGCATCGGTGGCCGCGTGCTTCTCGCCCCACTGGTCGAACCAGCCGGCCCAGTATTCGCCGACCATCTGCGGTTGCCCGGGGCGGAACTTGGCCAGGGTCTCGAAGGCGTTCTTGGCGTCGCCGGGGGCGAAGTTCACCACGGCCAGGGTGTCGGGCAGGGTGCCGTTGGCGAGTACGTCGGGGCCGTCGGCGGTGAACAGCAGGGCCTTATCGAAGCCGGCCTGGACGAACATGGCGCGGTTGCGGCGCATGTAGGCGTGGTCGTCGCCGTAGGAGCCGTATTCGTTCTCCACCTGCACGGCGACGATGGGGCCGCCGTTGCCGTTGAGCCGCGGTTTGACCTGGGCGGCGAGGGCGTCCAGGTAGGCCTGGCTGGCGGCGAGGAAGCGCGGGTCCTGGCTGCGCACGCGCATGCCGGGCTCGGCGAACAGCCAGGCGGGATAGCCGCCTGCTTCCCACTCGGCGCACACGTAGGGGCCGGGTCGCAGGATCACGTTGAGGCCCTGCTTGGCGGCTTCGTCGACGAAGGCGGCGATGTCGTTGTTGCCGCTGAAGTCGAACTGGCCCGGCCGCGGTTCCACCAGGTTCCAGAACACGTAGGTCTCCACCGTGTTCAGGCCCATCGCGCGCGCTTTCTGCAGGCGGTCTTTCCAATAAGCGCGCGGGATGCGCTGGAAGTGGATGGCGCCGGAAATGACCTGGTACGGCTTGCCGTCACGGATGAAGTGATCGCCCTGGGTGGCGAAGGCGGGCCAGGCGGTGCCACTGTCGGCCGCGCGCACGTGGGTGGCGGGCAGGGCGAACGCCAGGGCGAGGGCGAGAGCGGCGAGGGTCTTACGCGGCATGGGGGATTCTCGAAAAAAGCGATGCGATTGCGACAGTAGGACGACCGGAGCGCGCGCCGCAGTGCATCGGGTCACGCACAGGCGCGGATGTGGGGAACCACCAATCCCGATTCCCCAATCCCGATTCCCGGCCGTCAGCTAAACGATGGCGGCAGATCGTCCCTGCCCGCACCGAACGCGGTATTGGGCTTGGGCCCCATCTCCAGTTCCAGCGTGCCGCCGGCGGCGAGGTCGGCATGGCGCAGCCAGCTGCGGGTGTAGGGCTTGCCGTTCCAGCGGGCGCTCTGGATGTAGACGTTGGCCGCGCTGTTGCCGTGGGCGACGATGCGCAGGGTGCGGCCGTTGCCCACGTCCAGTTCGGCGCGCTTGAACAGCGGGCTGCCCAGCACGTAGTTGGCGCTGACCGGGTCCACCGCGTACAGGCCCAGTGCGCTGAGCACGAACCAGGCGCTCATCTGCCCGCAGTCCTCGTTGCCGGACAGGCCGTTGCGCGCGTCGTGGTACTGCTCGCGCAGCAGGCGCCGCACCATCGCCTGGGTCTTGTACGGCTGCCCGGCGTAGGCGTAGAGGTAGGCGACGTGGTGGCTGGGTTCGTTGCCGTGCGCGTACTGGCCGACCATGCCGTCGATGTCCGGCGGCGCGTCTGCCGGCAGTTCGGAGCTGGTGGTGAACAGTTCGTCGAGCTTGGCGACGAAGTGGTCGCGGCCGCCGAACAGGTCCATGTAGCCGTACAGGTCGTGCTGGTTGAGGAAGGTGGCCTGCCAGGCGTTGGACTCGGTGAAGTCGCGCCACTGCGCGCTGTGGCCCATCGCACGCGGATCGAACGGGGTGGCCCACTGGCCGTCGCTCAGGCGCGGCTGCACGAAGTTACTCTCGCGGTTGAACACGTTGCGGTACTGGCGCGAGCGTTCGCGCAGGTGCTTGGCATCGTCGTCGGCGCCGACCGCCTGCGCCAGGTGCGCCACCGCCCAGTCGTCGTAGGCGAATTCCAGGGTGCGGCTGACCGATTCGTCGACCTTGTCGCAGGGGATGTAGCCCATCTTCCGGTACAGCGCCAGGCCGTGCACGTCGTCGTCCATCGCGCGCTTGCGCCAGGCCGGGTAGGCGGCCTTCCAGTCGATGCCGGTGAAGCCCTTGGCGTGCGCCTCGGCCAGCACCACGGCGGAGTGGTAGCCGATCATGCAGTCGGTCTCCACGCCCTGCAGCGGCCAGATGGCGACGCCCTGCGGGCATTCGTGGGCGCCGCGCACCAGGCACTGCACCAGGTCGGGCACGCGCTCGGGCTGCACCAGGGTCAGCAAGGGATGCAGGGCGCGGTAGGTGTCCCACAGCGAGTAGGTGCTGTAGTTGTGGTAGCCGGCCGGCGCCTGGTGCACCTGCAGGTCCATGCCGCGATAGCGGCCGTCGGTATCGCTGAACAGGGTCGGCGCGATCAGGCTGTGGTACAGCGCGGTGTAGAAGATGCGGCGCTGCGCTTCGTCGTCGCTGTCGATGCGCACACGGCCCAGTTCCTTTTCCCATTCCGCCACGGCGGCGGCGTGCACGCGGGCGAAGTCGAAGTCGGGCAACTCCGCATCCAGATTGGCCAGGGCGTTCTCGGCGCTGACCGCGGAAATGCCGACCTTGACCAGCAGCGGCGCGTCGGCGGCATCGGGGTAGTGCAGGGCCAGTTTCAGCCGGTTGCCGTCGGCGCTGCGCGCGCTCGCGGCCAGCGGCTGGTCGTCGGCATACAGCTGCGCGCTGGCGAACGGCCGCGACAGGCGCATGGCGAAGTAGATGTAGCGGCCCTTGGCCCATTGGTAGACGCGGCGGCCGCCGGTGACGGTCTGCGCGTCGACCAGGCGCAGGCTGGCGTCTTCGACGCGGGCGGGGATCTCCGGCTTGTCCTGCATGCCGTGGCACAGGTCCAGCAGCAGGTGCGCTGGCTTGCCCTTGGGGAAGTGGTAGCGGTGCAGGCCGGCGCGCGCGGTGGCGGTGAGTTCGGCATGCACGCCGCTGTCCTTCAGGCGCACGCGGTAGTAGCCGGGCGAGGCGGCTTCGTCGGCGTGGTCGTAGCGCGAGCGGTAGCCGGTCTCGGGGTGCTCGCGCGTGCCGGGCTGCAGCTTCACCGCGCCGGTGGCCGGCACCACCAGGAAATCGAGCATGTCGCCGATGCCGGTGCCGGACAGGTGGGTGTGCGAGAAGCCCATGATCGAGCCGTCGTCGGCGTGGTAGCCGGAGCAGGCGTCCCAGTCGGCGTTGTAGGTGTCCGGGCTCAGTTGCACCATGCCGAACGGCAGCGTGGCGCCGGGGAAGGTGTGGCCGTGGCCGCCGGTGCCGATGAACACGTCGACGTTGCGGGTGAGCTCGGCCTTGGCGCGCGCATCGGCCGGCAGCGCGTAGCTGCCGGCGCGTGCCTGCGCCAGGCGCGCGATGCCGCTGCTGCCGAACAGGGCCAGGGCGATGGCGCCCTGCAGGAAACCGCGTCGTGTGGCCATGGTGCTGTCCTCGGGGTGTGCGGCGGTGCGGTGGGGGTGTGTTTGCTGTTGTGGGAGGCACTTCCGTCCCGACGCGTTGTCGGTCAGGCCCGTCGGGACTGAAGTCCCTCCCACACATGCAGTGATCGCGTCAGGCCTTCAGCAACTGCGGCTTGCGCTGGTGCAGGTCGATGATCAGCTCGCCGAACAAGGTGTTGGCCCAGGCGAACCAGTCGCGGGTGAAGGTGCTCGGGTTGTCCTTGTCGAAGGCTTCGTGCATGAAGCCGCTGCCGGCGTCGGTGGTCTTGAGCCACTGCAGGCACTGGCGGATCTGCGCGTCGTCGTCGCTGGCCAGGGCGTACTGCATCAGCGACATCGGCCAGATCGTGCCCAGGCCGCTGTGCGGGCTGCCCACGCCGTCGGCCGCACGGCCGCGATAGAAATAGGGGTTGCGCTCGCTCCAGGCCAGTTGCCGGGTGCGCAGGAACACGGGATCGCGGCGATCGCAGCAGCCCAAGTAGGCCAGGCTCAGCAGGCCGGGCGCGTTGGCGTCGTCGATGAACAACTGGTTGCCGTAGCCGTCCACCTCGTAAGCCCAGAACGGCTGACCGTCGGCGTCGCGCATCTGCCCGAACTTTCGGGTGGCCGTCTCGACCTCGTCGGCCAGGGCGCGGCATTCGCCGGCGAAGGCGGCGTCGTGATGCAGCGCCTCGCTCATCGTCGCCAGTTGCCGCAGCGAGGTCACCGCGAACAGGTTGGCGGGGACGAACAGCGGGTACAGGCAGGCGTCGTCGGACGGGCGGAACATCGAGTGGATCATGCCGTTGGGCCGGGTCGGCTGCCCGTAGCCGTCCAGCACCAGGGTTTCGGTGGCCAGCGGCGAGGGCCGCTGGAAACTGTACGGGCCGCGGCCGTGCAGGCGCTGCTGCTCGCGGAAGGTGCGCACCACCACGTGCATGGCCTCGCGCCAGTCGTCGTCGAATGGCGCGGTATCGCCGCTGGCGCGCCAGTACTCGTGCGCCAGGCGGATCGGGTAGCACAGCGAATCCACTTCCCATTTGCGCTCGCCGACGCCGGGCTTCATCTCGGTGATGTCGGCCACCGACCACTTCAGGCGCTGGCTGGTGCCGTCGGGCAGGAACGCGTTGGCGTAGGGATCCAGGCGGATGCAGGCGGCCTGGCGCTGGATCAGCCCATGGAACATGCGCCGCAGCGCCGGGTCGCGCCTGGCCAGCGGCACGTAGGGATGCACCTGCGCGGAGGAGTCGCGCAGCCACATCGCCTCGATGTCGCCGGTGATGACGAAGGTGTCCGGCTTGCCGTTGCGGGTGCCGGTCTCGACGGTGGTGTCGAGGGTGTTGGGGTAGCAGTTCTCGAACAGCCAGGCCAGGCGCGGATCGGCGATGCCGGCCTTGACCGTGCGCAACTGGCGCTCGACCGCGGCGCTGACGAAGCGGCGCTTGCCCGGCGGCGGCCGCTTGCTGGGCAGCGCGGTGGAAGCCGAGGCCGCGGCGGCGGCCGGCAGCGCCCCGCTCAGCAGCGCGGCGCCGGCGCTGGCGCCGAGGAGGTGGAGGATGTCGCGGCGGGTGGGCATGGCCTGGAACGCTCCGTGGAATCGACGAACGCTCCCCGCGCGGGCCGGCACCGGGGAGGCGCCGGCCGCGGCCGGGAGGGCAGGTTGATGGTACCTATGACGGACCAATTTGCGACGACCTTACAACGTGTGGCCGTCCGTTGCATCCTGCGACCGCACAACCGGCCGGCTCAGTGGTGGTGATGCGCGCCGTGCCAGTGCATCGGTCCCGAGCACACGCACTCGCCGTCGTCGTCGCCGTTGCCGGCATGGCCGAACAAGGCCTCCAGCAGTCGCCGCGACGGGCTCCACTCGCCGATGGCCGGGTGGATCAGCATCGCCTTGCAGGCGTCCAGGTGGCTGCCGCTGAGCGCGGCGTCGATGGCGGCGTGTTCGTAGGCCTTGACCGTGCGCACCAGGCCCTGGATCGCCTCGGGCATCGGCCGCGCCGGCAGCGGGGTGATGCGGTCGCGCTCGATGGTGGAGGAGATCTCGACGATGTCGTCGTCGGCCAGTTCCGGCATGCAGCCCTGGTTGCGCACGTTGACCACGTGCCGCCCCGGCAGCGCGCCGGTCAGTGAACTCATCACGTCCACGGCGATGCGGTGGTAGCCGGTGCTGGCGCGGAACGGGTCCGGCTGCGGCGCGAGGTCGTCGGCGAAGGCCGAGCCGGCCTCGGCCTCCAGCCGCATGTACGAGCCGGAGCGCTGCTGCAGGTAGGCGGCGTAGGTCTGCACCGCGCCGCTGCCGTCGCCGGCGTTGAGGCGGCTGCGCAGGTCGGCGATCAGGGTGTGGTTGAGCCGTTCGATCTCGCTGCCGCGGCTGGCGCCGCTGGCGCGCTGGTTCTCCAGGGCGCGACTGCGCTCGTAGTAGAAGTACAGGTACTCGGTGGGGATCAGCCGCAGCGTGCGCAGCATGTCGAAGTCGAACAGCGGCGCCAGGTACAGCTGGCGCAGGATCGCGTCGTCGGCCAGGATGCGGTCGAGCACGTCCTCGCCGCGCACGCGCACCGCGCGGATCCAGCCCAGGTGGTTGAGGCCGACGTATTCGCAGTCCACGTCCGCGGGCGGCTCGCCGAGCGCGCGCGCGATGTTGTGGAACAGCTCCACCGGCGTGTCGCAGATGCCCACCACGCGCGCACGGGTGTGGCGGCTGATGGCCTGGGTGATCAGCCCGGCCGGGTTGGTGAAGCTGACCAGCCAGGCGTCGGGGCTGAGCCGCTCCACCATCCGCGCCTGTTCGATCGCCACCGGCACCGTGCGCAGCGCCTTGGCGACGCCGCCGGGGCCGGTGGTCTCCTGCCCGGCGTAGCCGTGGCGGATGATGGTGTGCTCGTCGGTGGCGCGCTGGCGGATGCCGCCGATGCGGATGCTGTTGAGCACGAAGTGCGCGCCGTCGATCGCCGCTTCCGCCGAACTGGCCGCGTTGACCTGCAGATCGCCGCCGAACTCGGCGACCACCGCGCGGCCCAGCGCGACCATCAGCGCCAGCCGCTCCTGGTCGGGATCGTAGAGCACGATCTCGCGCGCACCGAGCGCTTCGGCGGCATCGTTGACGCCGTACACCACCAGCGGCGCACGCACGCCGCCGCCGCCGATCAGGGCGAGTTTACGGTTGGGAAAGGAACTGCTCATGGAGACTCCTGAGACGTGGGGGATCGGGAAGGCCGTCGAGCGCGCCGAGCGCGGTGCAGCAGGCGGCGCCGCACAGGCAGCCGCGCTGCGCGCAGGCGTCGAGGGAAAGGTGGTCCAGCAGCGCATCGATGAAGCCGGCATCGAAGGCATCGCCGGCGCCGGTGGTGTCCTGCACGGCGACGACGGGCGCGGCAACCAATCGCGCGCCGGCCGCATCCACCACGCAGGCGCCGGCGCCGCCGAGTTTGATCGTCACCTGCGCCAGCCCCAGCGCCTGCGCCCAGGCGGCGCAGGACGCGGCGTCGTCGCCCATGCAACCGGCCAGTGCCGCCTCCTTCTGATTGGGCAGGAAGTGATCGACCGCGCGGCAGGTGGCGTGGTTGTCCGGATCGGCCAGCCAGGGCGGGTTGAAGCCCACGTCCAGCGAGGTGCTGCAGCCGGCCGCGCGCAACGCCGGCAGCAGCGTGCGCGCCAGCGTCGCCGGCAGCGGTAGGGCGAAGTGCACATGGCGCGCGGCGCACATCGCCTCCAGCGCAGCCGCGCTGCGCAACAGCGGTTCCAGCTCGGCGTTGGCGCCGTGGTAGGTGAAGAACGAGCGGTCGTCGTGCAGCGACACGCTGGCGGTGACGCCGGTGCCGGCGGGGTGGTCGACCAGGCCTTCGGTGCCGACGCCGAACGCGCCCAGGCGCTGCGCGAACCAGTCGCGGTCGCCGGCGCCGATCGCGCCGATCAGCGTGACCGTGCGTCCGAGCCGCGCCAGCCCGCAGGCGGTATTGACGGTGCCGCCGCCGAGGTCGCGATGGTAGTGCCGCGCCATTGCCTCCTCGCCCGGCCCGGGCCAGCTGGCGAAGCCGCTGAAGATGTGGTCGAGATAGACCTCGCCGACCACCGCGACGTCATGGGTTTTCATTGCTGGAAGGGCCATGCTGCCTCGCGTTTGGCCTGGATGAGATAGAGCGCGGTACCCGCGCACAGCGCCAGCACCGCCGCCAGCAGCCGCGGCAGCGGGCTGGTGGCCAGCAGCGCCAGCCAGCCGCCGACGCTGATCAGCAGCGGCCACGGATACAGCGGCATGGCGAAGCGCGCACGGCGCCGCGGCTGCCGCCGCAGCAGCACCACCGCGAGGCATTGCGCCAGGAACTGGAACAGGATCTGGATGATCATCAGCGTGGCGATCAGATCGTCCAGCGACAGCGGGCAGGCCAGTGCCGAGGTGATGCCGACGAACAGCAGCGACACGGTGGGGAAGCGCCCGCGCGGATGCAGCCGCGCGAACACGCCGAAGAACTGGCCGGACGCGGCCGCGGCATACGGCACCCGCGAGTAGCCCAGCAGCACCACCAGCGCCGAGCCCCAACTGGCGAGCACGATCAGCGCCACCGCCACGGTGCTGCCCACCGGGCCGTAGATGGCCTGCATGAAGTCGGCCACCACCGCCTTGGACTGCGCCGCCTGTTGCCACGGCAGCACGCCGAGCAGGGTCACGTTCAAACCCAGGTACAGCACTGCCACGATCGGGATCGACCACAGCACCGCGCGCGGAATCGTGCGGCGCGGCTTGCGGATCTCGCCGCCGAGCATGCACACGTTGTTGTAGCCGCCGTAGTCGTACACCGCGATCAGTGCCACCGCGCCGAAGCCCAGCCAGAAGCCGTGCGGCGAGGCCGGCCGCGCCTGCAGGAACTCCCGCGCCAGCGCCATGTCGAAATGCAGCGCGCCGCTGAGCACGATCCACACGCAGGCGGCGATCACCATCGCACTGACCAGCAGCGACAGCAACTGCACCGAGCGCACCTGCCGGTACAGCAGCGCGGTGTTGAACAGGCACAGCGCCATGGCGATGCCGGTGAGCGCGGTGTGGCTCAGCCCGGGCATCAGGTAGGCCAGGTACTGCGCGCAGCCGACTGCCGCCGCCGCCACCGACAGCGGCGCGGTCAGCAGCGTCTGCCACAGGTACAGGAAACCGAACAGGCGCCCGGCGCGATCGCGGCCATAGGCCTCGCGCAGGTAGTGGTACGGCCCGCCCGAGCGCGGGATCGCCGAGCCGAGTTCGGCCCACACCAGGCCGTCGCACAGGCACAGCAGCGCGCCCACCACCCAGCCCAGCAGCACCGCCGGCCCGGCCAGCGCCGACAGCGCCAGCGGGATGGTGATGAACGGGCCGATCCCGATCATGTTGAGCAGGTTGGCCGACAGCGCGCTCCAGAACCCCAGCGTGCGCGGCGGCGCGCCCTGGTCCGCGGCGGACGGGGAGGACGCGACGGGTGCGGCGAGCGATGTCATATGCATGCGCGATCCTGCGGGGAGGGAAGGGATGCGACGGGCTGCGTGGCAGGGGTGGGGACGAGACCGTCGGCGCACCGCACCAGGCCCGGTTGCAGGCGATGCAGATCGAGGATCAGCACCTGGTTGGCCCCGGCGCGCAGCCAGGCGCCGGGGCAGTACAGGCATTGCTGCGGGCCGATGTCCCAGTAGCGGCCGAGCAGGCGCCCGTTGACCCACAGATAGCCCTTGCGCCAATCGCGCATGTCCAGGTGCACGTCGCCGTGCTGGTCGAGGGTGAACTCGGTGGCGAAGAACAGGCCCGGGCGCTGCGGCGGCGCCTGCAGCGGGCGCAGCGACGGCGTCGGGTCCGCGTCCAGTGCCAGCCCGCGCACCTCCCAACGGTGCAGCTCCTGGCCATCGAGCCGCACCGGACCGAGCAGCCCCTTGCGATCGCCCAGCGCCGGGCCGAAGTTGATGTGGCCGAAGCTGTCGACCAGCACCTCCAGATCGCGCGTGTCCTGCGCTGCATCGGGCAGGCGCAACTGCAGCGCGCTGTGCAGGCGCGGATGCCGCACGCGCGACACGTGGTCCAGTTCGCGCCCGTCCAGATGCACCACCGCGTAGTCGTGGACCTGTCCCAGGTGCAGCGCTTGGCCCGCGCCGATCCGCCGCCGATACAGCACCAGGCCCTGGTCCTGGCCGAGCAGGCGCTGGTTGTCGATGGGCGTATCGGTCTGCAACGCGGGGCCGAGGTTGTCCCACAGCGCGGCCACGGGCGTGGCCTGTACCGCAGCGAACTGCGCGCGCCGCGGTGCGGCCGGTACCGGCGGCGGTGGCGTGTCGGCTTGCGCGGCGATGATCGTGCGCAGCGCGAAATACGCCGGTGTGGCGCGGCCTGCCTCGTCGATCGGCGCGCCGTAGTCGTAGCTGGTCAGCGCCGGCTGGAACTGCGAGCCGTCGTCCTCGGCATTGGCGCCGGCGCTGAGGCCGAAGTTGGTGCCGCCGTGCACCACGTACAGATTGAACGAATAGCCGGCGGCGGCGATGCGGCGCAGCAGCGGCGCATAGTCGCGGCGCGCAAACTGCGGCTCGCCCCAATGCGTGAGCCAGCCCGGATAGCCCTCGGACACCCACACCGGCGCCTGCCCGGCAAAGGCGGTGGCCGCCTGCAGATCGTGCAGATCGGGACCATCGAGCCCCAGCGCGGCGCCGGGCAGCATCGCCTGGCGCCGACGCAGATCCTTGAGCCCTTCGGCCAGCGAGAACGGCCCATCGACCCCATGCGAACGCCACAGCGCGGCCAGCGCCTGCAGATAGCCGACGTCGCTGCCGTGCATCGAATACTCGTTCTCGATCTGCAGCATCAGCACCGGCCCCCCGGCACTGGCCATCAACGGCGCGATGCGCGGCGCGATCGCCCCGATGTAGCGCTCCACCGCCGCCATGTAGCGCACATCGTGGCGATCGCGCAGACGGACGTTCGCCTCGCGCAGCAGATACGGCGGCAACCCGCCCAGCGTCCACTCCGCGCAGACATACGGACCGGGGCGCAGATACACCCACAGCCCCTCCTGCTGGCACAGCCGGATGAAACCGACGAAATCGCGCTCGCCGCTGTCCAGATCGAACTGCCCCGGCGCTGTTTCCAGCGCATTCCACATCAGGTACAGCGCGATGGTATTCAGTCCCATCGCCTTGGCCATGCGGATGCGATGCAGCCAATCCGCCTTTGCGATTCGCAGCGGATGCAGTTCCCCGCTGCGGATCTGCCATGGTTGCCCGTCCAGCGTGAAGCGGCCCTGCGCGAAGCCGAACGCGTGCGGCCGTCCATCCGGCACCGGCGCTGATGCCGGCACCGCCGCGCGCAGCATCGGCATCGCCGCCAAGCCCAACGGCGCCAGCAACCCGAACCGACAGAATGCGCGGCGTTTCATTGCGGGCTCCAGCCGGAGCGTTGCCGTTGCAGTTGCCTTGGTTGTTGCTGTTGCTCTTCAGCTTTTGCTCTTCCCGGGTCCCCTCCGCAGCGGCGGAGCTGGCGGGTAAAACCCCCCGCAGGGGGGCGGCGCACAAGGATGTGCGCCGTTTTCGGTCGGGGCACGATGCCCCGTCCGAAAATCCCGCTAGCGGAGCGGACCCGCGTAGCGGGCGCTGCGGCGGGGTGTGCTTTCTTTTGGTTACTTTTCTTTGCACAAGCAAAGAAAAGTGACTCGCCGTCAGGCGAAAGCTTTTGCTCTTGCTTGCCTACCCACGCAGTACCGGTAAAGCCCGTCGGGACTGAAGTCCCTCCCACAAAAAGCGTGGCCGAGGCGAAGTCGATAAGTCCCGTCGGGACTGAAGAAGCTCCCGCAGAGACCCTGGCACCGCTCCGCCATGGCATCCCAGTGCGCACGCCGCCGCGGCCTAGAACGCGTACTTGACGGTCAACAACGTCATCATGCCGGCATCCACGATGTCCGACACCGCCAGATTGTGCCGGCCCACATGGCCCCAGTAACTGTATTCCTTGGTGAGATTGGAGATCGACAGATCCACATTCACCCCGTTGTCGAACCGATAGCCCGCATGCAGATCTACCCGCCGCGTCGGCCGCGCCCATAGATCGTCCCACGGCGCGTTCTGGTGCAGGAAATCGTAGTTCAGCAGATACGAACTGCTGAAGTGATAGCTCAGGTTCACCGAGAACTTCGAGCGCTCGTAGAACAACTCCAGATTGGCCATCGCATTCGGCGCCGACTGCATCTGCTCGTCCTCGAAGCCGACCATCCCCAGATCCGCGTGCGCATGCTGGCGCGTGGCGTTGGCGCTGACGCCCAGCCCGTCGAACGGCGCCGGCAGATCCTGGAAGCGCTGTCGCGCGCTGACTTCCACGCCGTAGACGCGGCCGTCGCCGCCGTTGGTCGGCATCTGGTAGAACACCGTGCCGCTGCCGCTGGTGCCCGAATTGGCCTGGCCGGAACCCGCATCGTAGATGTAGTGGTGCAGGCGCTTGTAGAAGCCGGCCACCGAGAAGAACCCGCCATGGTCGGTCGCCCACTCGCCGGACAGGTCCAGGTTGGTCGAGGTGATCGCCTTCAGGTCCGGGTTGCCCTGGCTGATGGTGGTGATGCCGTTGGAGATGTTGATCTGGCTGCCGCCGCCCAACTGCACGAACGCCGGCCGCGTGTAGCTGGTCCACAGCGCCGCGCGGTAGGTGGTGGCGCTGTCCGGGCGCCAGGTCAGGAACACGCTCGGCAGCGGCTGGTCGTAGTGCGTGCTGTTGGCGGCGAAATAGCCGACCTGCTGGTTGCCGTCGCTGTCGGTGGGCGTGGTCCAGAAGGTGTTGTGGATGCTGGTGTGCTCGAAGCGCACGCCGGGCACCACTTCCAGACTGCCGAAGGAGAAGGTCGCCATCGCGTAGGCGGCGCTGACCGCCTCGGTGCCGCGCATGGTGTTGCAGTTCCAGTTGTTGACGTAGAACGCGCTGCCGCAGGTATCCAGGTCGTCGTCGGTGAGGTGGTTGGCGATGACCTGCGCCACCGCGCCCTCGCTGACCCGCGGCGTGGCCCAGTGGTACTTGCCGGGGAAGATCGCCGCGTAGCCGCCGTTGAAGATGCCCAGGTCGCCGAGCGTGCTGGTGTCGGGCACCGGGCCGGTCCACCAGTCGCGGTTGCTGTAGTGGCGGCTGCTCTTGCTGTACTTCACGCCAAACTGCAGCGCCGTGAGTGCGCCGTCGGCGAAGTCGTAGCGTGCGTCGAACTTGGCACCGCCCTTCTTCTGCCCGGAGTAGATCTTGGTCGACTCGCCGTAGCTGCTGGCGTACAGCGACGGAATGTTGTTGACCTGCGCCAGCAGCGCCGGGGTCAGCTGCGGGTAGGGGAAGGCGCCGCTGCCGTAGCGCATCAGGCTGCTGCCGGAGTAGGCGAAATTGGCCTGGCTGAACTTGTCCTCGCGCCCGTCGATCTCGATGTGGTCGGGGCGGTCGTTGTCGCCGAAGCTGTAGAACAGGTTCGGCGACAGCGTCCAGTTGCCGGCGGTCTTGCGCGCGCCCACCTGGAAGGTGGCCAGATCGGCGATTTCCGGGTTGGTCTCGTACCAGAAGCGCGCGGCGATGCGGTTGATGTTGGGCGAATACACGCCGGGCGTGGCGGTCGGCACGAAGCTGACGTCCTGCGGCAGCAACTGTACGAAGGTGGTGCCCTGGTCGGTCTTGGCGTAGGCGTAGGTGGCGCGTGCGTACACCGACAGGGTGTCGTCCACGTTCCAGTCGAAGGCGGCGTTGCCGCCGTAGCGGCGCTCCCAGCCGGCGACCACGCCGACGTTCATGCCGGTGCTGGTCAGGTTGTCCTGCGGCGCGTAGCCGGCGGCGTTGCTGCCGTCGGCATTGGCATGCAGGAATTTCCATGAGCCGTCGTTGAGCGCGCTGGTGGCCGCGGCCACCTCGCTGTTGGTCGAGGTGCGGTAGTCGTAATAGGCGCTGGCGTAGAAGCCGAACTGCTGCTCGTCGCCGAACTTGTGCTGGAACTCGCCGGCCAGGCCGCCACCAAGGCCGTCGCCGCCGTAGTCGCGGGCGCGGCTCTCGACGCGGCCGCTGACGGTGACGCTGCCGCTGGTGGCGTCCTTGTAGTCGTAGGCGGTGGGCGTGCGGAAATCCAGGGTGCCGCCGATCGCGTCGCCGTCCATGTCGGCGGTGGAGGTCTTGTTGGCGACGATGGTCTGCAGGCCGGAAGGCGGCAGCAGGCTCAACTGCACGCTGCGGCTGTACGGCATGCCCTGGGCGACGGTGACGCCGTCGATCAGGTTGACGTTGTACTCGGAGGGCAGGCCGCGCACCGAGGCGAACATGCCTTCGCCGCGCGCGGCGCCGTCGACGCCGCCGAAGTAGCCCGAGCCGCTGTAGGTGATGTTGATGCCGGCGATCAGGCCCAGCGCCTCGGCGACGTTGTGCACGGCGGTGTGCTCGAGATCGTTGGCCGAGAGCACGTCCACCGTGTTCGAGGAATTCATCTTCAGCGTGCTGGCGTCGTAGCGGTTGGCCGCCACGCTGATGGTCTGCAATTGCTTGGCCTCGTCCAGCGCGATCGACACCGTGGCGGCGCCGCTGTCGGCGACCTGCACGGTGGTTTCCGGCGCGCTGAAACCGGGATAGTCCAGTTGCAGTGCGTACTGCCCGGCCGGCACGTCGGCGATGACGAAGCGGCCCTGGGCGTCGGTGACGGCGCTGAGCGCGGTGCCGGCGATGGCCACCTTCGCATGGCCGGCAGGCTTGCCGCTGCTGCGCTCCTTGAGTTCGCCCTGCACGGTGCCGGCCAGCGCCGGTGCGGTGGCGGCAAGGCCGGTGATGGCCAGAATGGCGGCGCACAGCGCCTTGCGCTTGCAATGGGGATGGGTTGCCACGTGACACCTCGCTGATCGTGATCGGTGCGGGCACGCGCCCAAGGCGACGCGCCGCTGCGTTCCTGGATGGCAGACACGGTGGACGGAAGACGCGCGCGCTCGAACCGCACGCCGGAGGGCGTGCGAACAGGACAGAGCGAACGGCGACCGACGCGAGGCGTCTGCCGGCTGGGCGGACCGTTAAACGGCGATCAGTGGCGTGGCGGCGAGTAGCCGGCGATGCACTTGGAGCGCGAACGCAGCGCGCTCAGCTTGTAGCGACGGGTCATGCGCAGCGGCCCCCATGCGTGCCCGCGCGGAACGCGGACGACAGGCAGGGCGCCGGAACTCCGGCGAGGCATCGATCCTGGCTGCGACGACTGCATGACATGGCACATCACCCCTGGAACTGCCCTGGAAAACGCCGCAAGTGCTGCGGCGTTCGGCGCGTCTGGCATCGTCGATGCGTGGCACCGACGTGTTATCGATACCTCTGTCCCGGAAGACTGTCAATAGGTCGTGAAAAATAAATTAGCAGGACGCTGCAACGTGCGGGGATGGCGCCCGGCGGCGGCAGCGCGCCGGGCCGTTACGCTGCACCGCCGCATGCGCTGGCGCATTTCGTAGACAGGGGCCGTGGGCGGCCCCGTCGCTCACTTCGGCAGGGCCATGCGCCCGCTGATCGAGAACGCCGCGTCCTCGCCAGGTGCGCCGGTGCCCGGCTGACCACCCCCGACGAACAGCCGGTAGTCGCCGGCCTCGACCGCGCGCTGTCCGCTGCGGTCGACATCGCTGAGTTGGCGCGCATCCAATGCGAAGCTCAGCGTGCGCGCCTCGCCCGGCTGCAGGTGCACGCGCTGGAAGCCGACCAGGCTGCGCAGCGGCGACTGCGCGCGCTGCGGGTACTGCAGGTACACCTGCACCACCTCGTCGCCGGCGCGCGCGCCGGTGTTGCGCACGGTGGCGCTCACCTGCAGCGGCTGGCCGGCCTGCAGCGTCGCGGTCGACAGCTGCGGCGCGTCGTAGGCGAACTGGGTGTAGCTCAGCCCGTAGCCGAACGGGAATAGCGGCTCGCCCTTGAAGTAGCGGTAGGTGCGGCCCTTCATGTCGTAGCTGACGTAGGGCGGCAGGTCCTTGGTCGAGCGGTAGAAGGTCACCGGCAGGCGCCCGCCGGGGTTGATGTCGCCGGCCAGTGCCTGGGCGATCGCGGTGCCGCCGGACTGGCCGGGATACCAGGCGGCGATGATCGCGTCGGCATGCTGCTTGGCCCAGTTCAACGCCACCGCGCTGCCGCTCATCAGCACCACCACCAGCGGTTTGCCGCTGGCCTTGGCCCGTTCCAGCAACGCCTGCTGCGCGGCTGGCAGGGCCAGGTCGTTGCGGTCGCCGCCGTCGAAGCCGGGCACGTCGATGCGCAGTTCCTCGCCTTCCACGTCCGGCGACAGGCCGACGAAGGCCACCACCGCGTCGGCCTGTGCCACCGCGCGTTCGGCCTCGGCCAGCTGCAGCGCCGGCGGCGCCAGCCACTCCAGGCGCAGGCCCTGGTCCTGGCCGCGGTGTTCCAGCTCCAGGCGGATCCGCCGCGGCCGCGCGTCGTCGAAATGCAGCACGGTCTCGACGTTGCGGCCGTCGGCGTTGTGCATGCCGGCCGGCACGTGCTTGTCCTCGGCGTTGCCGGCGACCACCAGTTGATCGTCGATGTACAGGCGCACCGGGTCGTGGCCGGCGCAGTCGAAGCAGCGCGCCACCCGCACCGCCAGGGTGTAGTCGCCCGGGCCGGGCGGCAGCAGTTCGCCGCTCCAGCGCACCGAGTAGCGATCCTTGTCCACGCCCTTGGCCGGGGCCACGTGGTCCCAGTTGAAGCCGACCACGCGGTCCTGGCGCTGCACGCGCGGGGTGCCGGCCAGGTCCAGGTTGTCGAAGTACTCGCCGCGCAGCCCGGGCTTGCCGTCGCTGCGCAGGGCGGTCTCGGGGATCATGCCGGGCACGCCGGCGGCCAGCGGCGCGCCCTGCGCATAGGCGACCTGGGCGACTCCGAAGCGCGTGCGCAGGCCCTGCAACGGCGTCACCGGTTGCACCGAGGTGCCCTGGTAGTTGGCTTCCAGCGCGGCCAGCGCGTCGGCGTTGGGGCCGAGCACGGCCAGGCGCAGGCCCGGGCGCAGCGGCAGGGTGGCGTCGGCGTTCTTCAACAGCACCAGCGATTGCTGCGCGGCCTGCAGCGCCAGCGCGCGGTGCGCGGCGCTGTCGATGTCCCTGGCGCCCAGCCGCGCATACGGATCGTTGCGCCGCGGCTGCAGTTCGCCGAGCCGGTAGCGCGCGGCGAACAGGCGCACCAGCGAGCGGTCGAGCAGGGCTTCGTCGGCTTCGCCGCGGTCGAAGGCGATGCCGAGGTCGCGGTAGGCGTAGCCGCAGTTCAGATCGTGCCCGGCCTTGAGCGCGGCCGCGGACGAGCCGGCATTGTCGGGGCGGTAGTAGTGGAACTGGGTCATGTCGTCGATCGCATCGCAATCGGACACCACGAAGCCCTTGAAGCCCCAGTCGCCGCGCACGCGGCCGTCGAGCAGCCAGTCGGCGGCGCAGGCGGGCGTGCCGTGCAGCGAGTTGTACGCGCACATCACCGAGCCGGCCTGGCCGTCGACGATGGCGGCGCGGAACGCCGGCGAATAGGTCGCCTCGAAATCGTGCGGCGACACGTCCACGTCGAAACCGTGGCGGCCCGGTTCCGGCCCGCTGTGCACGGCCAGGTGCTTGGGTGTGGCGATGGTGCGCGGGTGCGCCGGATCGTCGCCCTGCAGGCCGTGGATGAAGCCGACCGCGAGCCGTCCGGTGAGGTAGGGATCCTCGCCGTAGGTCTCCATGCCGCGGCCCCAGCGCGGGTCGCGGAAGATGTTGATGTTGGGCGACCAGATGGTCAGCCCGGCGTAGCGCGGATGGTCCTTGCCGGGTCCGCCGGCGAGGTTGAACTTGGCCCGCGCCTCGGTGGAGGTGACGGTGCCGACGTCGTGCAGCAGCTCGGCGTTCCAGGTCGCGGCCAGGCCGATCGCCTGCGGGAACACCGTGGCCTCGCCGTTGCGGGCGATGCCGTGCAGGCCCTCGCTCCACCACTCGTAGGCGGGCACGCCCAGGCGCGGGATCGCCGGCGCAGCGTTCATCGCCTGCGCGATCTTCTCGGTGCGGGTCATCTTCGCCACCAGCGCGGCGGCGCGGTCCTCGGCCTCGTCGGCATGGGCGAGCGGGGCGGCGAACAGGCCGATCGCACACAGCGCCAGGTAGAGGCGCTTTTGTGGGAGGGACTTCCGTCCCGACGCTTTACCGGTAACGCCCCGTCGGGACTGAAGTCCCTCCCACAAGGTGACGCCCGCCCGCGACATCGGCTTGCCCATCACTTCGCCTCCGCCGGTTCGGCCGGCGCGCCAGCCATCGTTCCGCCCAGATCGCGCACCTGCAGCGCCGCGCGCAACTGCTCCAGGGTGGCGCTGCTGTGCACGCGCACGGTCAGCGGTTCGCCCGGCAGCAGGTCGAAGGCGTTGTCGGACAGGGTCACGTCGAGGTCGCCGAAGCTCAGCCATACCTGCGCGGCGAGGGTGGCGCTGCTCAGGGTCAGCGCGTAGCCGTCGCCATCGGCGCGCAGCTCGCTGCGGATGTCGGCCTGCGGCCACTGCAGGCGCTTGGCCGCGTCGAAGTACACCAGGGTGCGCGACAGCACGCGCTCGCCGTCGAGCAGCTCGAACACCGCCACGCTGCGGCGCGGATCGGCGCGGCGCAGCAACTGCGCATCGCTGAAACTGCCCACGCGCACGCTGGACAGCGGCGCCAGGGTCACCGGCTTCTCGGTCTTGCTCAGCACCTTGCCGGACAGGTCCATCACCCGCATGCGCCAGCGCGCAGCCAGCGGCGTGGTGCGGTCGGAAACCAGCGACACGGTGGTCTGGCCCTTGTCGTCGCGCAGTGCGGCGATCAGTTCCGGCGCATAGAAGCGGCGTGCGTGGTACTGCAGCGCCTTCCAGCGGCCGAAGTAGTCCAGGCTCGACCACGAGGCGCCGGGCCACACGTCGTTGAGCTGCCAGTACAGCGAGCCCATCGATTGCGGCCGCGAGGCGCGCAGGTGTTCGGCGGCCAGGGTGATGCCCTCGGCCTGCATGATCTGGCTCAGGTAGACGAAGCTGGCGAAGTCCTTGGGCTCGCCGAAGGCGCGGCGGATGTACAGCAGCAGGCGCTGGTTGCCGTTGCCCTTGTCGAACTTCTGGTGCGCGCGCATCACCGGCGATTCCGGCTGCAGGTCGCCGGGTTCGGCGAAGGCGCGGATGGTGCGCATCTCGGGGAACGACTGCAGGCCGTATTCGGACATGAAGCGCGGGGTCACGTTGAGGTACTCGGTGACCGGCAGCGCCGGGCCGCCCCAGACCTTCCAGTAGTGCATGTCGCCGTCGTCGGGCTGGTCGGCGGCGCCATCGAAATCGGTGCCCGGCGAGGTCGCCCAGTACGGGGTGTCGCTGTCGTACTTCTGTACCGCCTCGCGCAGCACCGTGCCGAACAGCGTGGTCATGCCGCGGACGATGCGCTCGCGCTCTTCCGGGTCGATCGACTGCTTGAACTTGACCCGGTCGCCCCAGTTCTCCCAGCCGGTCTGCACCTCGTTGTTGCCGCACCAGATGACGATGCTGGGGTGATCGCCCAGGCGCCGCACCTGCTCCTCGGCCTCGGCGCGGGTGTTCTCGCGGAACGCGACGTCGTAGGGCGGGATCGCGCCGCCGAACATGAAGTCCTGCCAGATCATGATGCCCAGGCGGTCGGCATCCTCGTAGAAGCTGTCCGGCTGGTAGTGGCCGCCGCCCCACATGCGCAGCATGTTCATGTTGGCGTCGCGCGCGGACTGCAGGAAGCCGCGCATGCGCGCGGCGTCGACGCGGGTGGGGAAGCTGTCGAACGGAATCAGGTTGGCGCCCTTGGCGAACACCGGGATGCCGTTGACCACGAGGGCGAAGCTCTTGCCCCACTGGTCCTTCTCGCGGCGCAACTCGACGCTGCGCAGGCCGGTGACGCGCTGCACGTCCAGGTGCTCGCCCGCGGCATCGCGCAGCTGCGCCTTGAACGTGTACAGGTCCTGGCGGCCGTAGCCGGCCGGGAACCAGCGCTGCGGCTTGGCGATGCGCACCGGCACGGTCAGCGTATTGGCACCCGGATCGACGACCGCGCGCTGGCTGAACTGGCCGACGCGCTGGCCGTCGGGGCCGAGCACGTCCAGGTCCAGTTGCACCTCGCCGCTGCGGCCGGCCTGCACCTGCAACTGCGCCAGCAACTGCGCCGCGTCGGCGTCGACGCGCTGCTGAGCGATGCGCAGGCCGTCCACGCGCAGCGCGTCCCAGGCCTCCAGGCGCACGCCCTGCCAGATGCCGGCGGTGACGATGCGCGGGCCCCAATCCCAGCCGAAGTTGTAAGGTGCCTTGCGCACGTAGGTGGAGCTGTGCCGCGCCACCGGCTCGTCGCCGAACGCCGAATCGTAGGCGCCGGGCAGCGCATAGGGCTGCTTGGACAGCCACGGCTGGATCTTCTTGATCGGCGAGGCGATGCGCACTTCCAGCACGTTGTCGCCGCGCTTGAGCAACGGTTTGGCGTCGACCCGCCACTGCCGGAACATGTTGTCGGCGGCCAGCAGTTTTTTGCCGTTGAGGTAGACCTCGGCGAAGGTGTCCAGCCCGTCGAACACCAGTTCCAGGTGCGGGCGCGCCAGCAGGGCCGCATCGACCTGGAAATGGGTCTGGTACTGCCAGTCGCTGAGCCCGGCCCACTGGATCTGCGCTTCGTTGTCGCGATAGAACGGATCCGGCACCACTCCGGCGGCGATCAGGTCGGTCTGCACCGTGCCCGGCACCTGCGCCGGCAGCCACTGCGCGGCCTTCGGGTGCGCCTTGGCGTTGGCATCGCCTGGCGCCAGACGCACCTGCCAGCCCTGTTGCAGCGACAGCGTCGCCGGCGCCGCCGCCTGGCCCAGCGCCGGCAATGCCAGCGCCAGCAGCAGCCCGAGGCGGGCAGGAAGGCGCGTGCGCGGCGCGGAACGGGGGCGGCGGGGCGGCAGGGTCATGCGAGGGTCTCCGTGGTCAGTGCGCGGCGGCGGGGGGCGCCTGCGCCGCGGTGTCGATCAGATGGACGGCGCCGATGGCGTAGTACGGGCCGGCGATGGGCGCGGTGGAGCGCAGGCACAGGTCGTGCACGCCGCTCTGCTTGGGCAGACGCGCTTCCAGCGTGAACTGGTCGCCCAGGGTCTTGCCGGCCGGCAGCGGCAACCGCGCCAGCAGCTTGCCCTTGCAGTCGCCCAGCCGCACTTCGAACTCGCCGCGCGGGCTGTGCGCCGGGTAGTGCTTGACCTTGGCCTGGTCGTGCGCCAGCCCGTAGTTGCGCGCCAGGCGGGCGGCGTCGATGCGGATGCGGTCGATGCCGTCCAGGCGCGCGTCGGCGTAGCGCCAGCAACTGGTGAACAGGTCGATGTTGAACACCGGCGTGTCCTGGTCGGCCAGGTCCGGCAGCAGCGGCACGCGCAGGCCCAGCTCGCCGCCTTCGCACGAGGCCAGGCCCTGGGTGTCGCGGCTGAGCAGGTTGGCGCGGTCGAGGATGCGGCTGCGCGGCGCGGCCAGCAGGCGGCCGTCGTCGGCGTAGGTGGCCGCGCGCACGGTCACCGGCAGGGTCACCGCGAACGGCGCGGTGTAGCGCGGCGAGTCGGCCTTGGGCTCGCTGCCGTCGGTGGTGTAGCGGAAGTTGCCGAACTTGGCCTGGTTGCCCAGCACCACGGTGGCCTTCCCGCTGTCCAGCGCGGCGTTGTCGCCGCCCTGCACGGCGATGTCCGGGGCGAAGGCGCCGTCGCCGTAGGCGATGCCCTGCAGGCGGTAGCGGTCCAGCTGCGCCGGCATGCGCTGCAGGAAGCCGTTCCAGTCGCGTGCGGCCATCGGCGACCAGCCGGCCTCGGCCACCGCGCTCAGCCGCGGGAACAGCGCATGGTCGATATGCCAGGTGGAGGGGATGTACTCGCTCCACAGCGCCGCCTGCACGCCGAGCACGTGCTTGCTCTCCTCGGCGCCGAGCGCCGCCGGCACCGGGTCGAAGCCATAGACCTTCTGCAGCGGCAGCGTCGCCAGGCGGCCGTTGGGCTCGTCGTTGCGTGCGCTCTGCAGGTTGTCCAGGTACATCCAGCCGGCCGGTGCCAGCACCACGTCGTGGCCTTGCTTGGCGGCGGCGACCGCGCCATCCACGCCGCGCCAGGACATCACCGACGCACTGGCCGGCAGCCCGCCTTCCAGGATCTCGTCCCAGCCGATCAGGCGCCGCTGGTGCTGGGTCAGGTAGTCGGCCAGTTGCTGGTTGAACCAGCCCTGCAGCGCATGCGCGTCCTTGATGCCGAGCTTGCGCATCTGCGCGCGCACCGCCGGCGAGCGTTCCCACTGATCCTTGACCGCTTCGTCGCCGCCGATGTGGATGTACGGCGAGGGGAACAGCTGCAGCACTTCATCCAGCACGCCGCGGATGAAGGTCATGCTCTTGTCGTTGGTGTTGAACAGGTACGGATTGACGCCCCAGTCCACCGACACCTTGGGCCGCTGCCGGGTCACCCCGACCAGTTCCGGATAGGCCGCCACCGCCGCCTGTGCGTGCCCGGGCATGTCCAGTTCCGGCACGATGGTGATGTGGCGTTCGGCGGCGTAGGCCACCAGGTCGCGGATCTGGTCCTGGGTGTAGAAGCCGCCGTAGCGATCGGGCAGGCCGTGGGTGCCCGCGCCGGGCGGGGTGCGCCAGGCGCCGATCTCGGTGAGCTTGGGGTAGCGCTTGATCTCGATGCGCCAGCCCTGGTCGTCGGTCAGGTGCAGGTGCAGCACGTTGAGCTTGTGCTGGGCCATCGCGTCGAGCAGGCGCTTGACCGTGTCGGGGCTGTGGAAGTGCCGCGCCACGTCGAGCAGCACGCCGCGCCAGCCGAAGCGCGGCCAGTCGCGGATATGCACCTGCGGCACGTCCACCTCGCCCTTGCCGGCGTCCGGGGTCATCAACTGCCAGGCGCTGATCGCGCCGTAGAACAGGCCGCGCTCCTCGCGCGCCTGGATCAGCATGGTGCGCGGGTCCACGTCCAGCGTGTAACCCTCGGCCTGCGCGACCTCGGTGTTGGGATTGAGCTGCAGGCGGATGCTGCCGTCGGCGGGGATGGTTTCCGCACGCACCTCCAGCGACAGGCCGCGGGTCTTGCTCAGCAATTGCGACAGTTGCTGCGCCACGCGCTGCGCGCCAGCGTCGTCGAGCGGCACCGACAGCACGGCGCCGGTGCCGATGGTCAGGGTGCCGCCGTCGCGCTCGGCCTTGGCCGGCGCCGGGATCAACGGCAGCGGCGTTTTGTCGTCGTCGTCATCGTGTTTCGGGGCCGGCGGCGGCGCTGCGGCAGGCTTGGCCGCGGGCGCCGGCGCTGGCGGCGGGGTGCGGTCGCAGCCGCCGAGCAGGCTGCCACAGGCGAGCAGGGACAACCCCAGCCAGGCGTTGCGGGAGGCCGCCGCGATGCGCGCGGCGGCGGGCATCGGGCGGTGCGGCAATCGGGGGTGTGCACCCACTGCAGTCATCGGTCTACCTCAAGCGATCGAGATGCGTATCGTAGAGGCTGTGAGGTAGCCTGGGGTGAGCGCGGCGCGTTCGCTGCGCGTCGCGTGCCCCTCGTGTCGCATCTCGGTCGTGTGGCCGCTCAGCGCGCCGCGGTCGGCAGTTCGTCCCAGACCTTGGGATCTTCGGCGCCCAGCACCCAGCAGCTGAAGCCTTCCAGACCGTACTGCTTGGTCAGCTCGTAGCGGGCGCGGAAGCTGCGCGCATCCGGGCGGAACACCCATTCGCGCATGTCGTCGCGGTAGAAGTAGAACCACGACTCCTGCTCCACCGGGTCCCATTGCACGGTGGCGTGCTGCTCTTCCGCCAGCGGGAACGATTCGTCGGCATCGATGTAGTCGGCGGTGATGTTGGAGGCCTCGGTGCCGTCGGCCTTGACCGGATTGCCGGTGTACCAGCGGTAGCCATAGGTGGCGATGCCCAGCGACAGCTTGTCCTTCGGCACCTGGGTCAGCGCGTAGTCCAGGTGCTTCTTCATCCACACCATGCCGTCGACCGGGCCGGGCGCGGTCCAGCGGGTGTGCTGGTCGTAGGTCATCAGGCTGATCAGGTCGGCCGAGGCGCTCAGCGCCTTGAGGTCGTAGGCGCCCCGCCAGTACTCCCACATCCACTTGGCGAAGGCGCCGCCTTCGGCATAGCCCGGTGCGTTCGGCACCACCGCCACCGACAGCTTGAAGCCGGCCTTGTGCAGCGCCTCGGCGGTCTGCTTGACCATCAGCGAGTAGGCGTCGCGGTCGGTCCAGGCGATGCTCTCGAAATCGAACTGGAAGCCGTAGTAGCCGTGCTTGCGGCCGTGGATCAGCAGCGCCTGGATCATGCGCTGCTTGGCGTCCTCGTCGTGCAGCAGCTTGTGGAAGCCCTCGCGCCCGGCGGTCATCGACAGGATCGGCATCACCCGCAGCTTGTGCTGCTTGGCGATCTCGTACAGGTACATGTTCGGGGTGCCGTTGACCAGGCCGCTCTGGTCCACGCCGTACCAGGTCGGCACCACCACGTCGATCTTGTCGAGGTGGGCCAGGAACGAATTGGTCGATTTCTGCGTGTTCATCAGATAGAACAGCGCGGTCGGGTTCTTGGCCATGGCCGGCCCGCAGGCCAGGGCGAGGGCGAACAGCAGCCCGGCGAAACGCTTCATCATCGGGAGGGATCCGTTGGCGGAGTGGGGGAGGACAGGTCGATGCGGAACACGTAGGCGTGTTCGCCCACCGGCTTGGCCGGCAGGCGCAGGTGCAGGCCGTCGGCGCGCTGCTCGAACGGCACCGGCTTGCCGTTGGCGAGCAGGGTGACGCCACGCACGCCATCGGCCGGCTTCAGCGAGCGGATCAGCGCCTGGCCGTCGGCCGGCCAGCCCAGCTCGATCGCGTACAGCGCGCCGTGGCCGGTGGTGAAGCGGAAATCCTCGGGCGTGTACGGCTTGGTCTTGGTGTCCTGGAAGGTGCCGCCGACCACTTCGGTCGGGCCTTCGCCGTAGCTGCGCCACGGCGTGCTGTCGTAGATCGCCTCGCCGTTGGTCTTGAGCCACTTGCCGATCGACAGCAGGATCGCGCGTTCGGTGTCCGGGATCGAGCCGTCGGCGCGCGGACCGATGTTGAGCATCAGGTTGCCGTTCTTGCTGACCACGTCCACCAGCATGTGGATGATGAAGGTCGGCGTCTTGTAGGTGTCGTTCTCGACATAGCCCCACGAGGCGTTGCTGACCGAGGTGTCGGTCTGCCAGTGCGTGGGATGGATGCCGGTGAGCTGGCCGCGCTCGATATCGAGCGTGCCGGCACCTTCGGGGAAGGCGCCGAGCTTGTAGTTCACCACCACGCCGCCCTTGGCCGCGCCGTGGTTGTAGTAGTACGACAGCATGGTCGGCAGGGTGCCGCGGAAGGTCGGGTGCGCGATCCACCAGTCGAAATAGATCAGGTCCGGGTCGTAGCGGTCGATCAGCTCGGTGGTACGCGCCAGCCAGTCGTCCAGCCAGGCCTGCGACACCGGGGTCCAGTCGTTGGTGACGTCGGCGTCGTCCTTGCCCGGCAGGCGGATCTGCGCCGGGCCGTACAGGCCGGCGTAGCGCGGGTCGTTGACGTCCGAGTCGAACTGGCGGCCGCCGTCGAAGAACCAGTCGTGCTCGGCGCGGTGCGAGGACAGGCCGAAATGCAGGCCCTGTGCGCGGATCGCCTTGGACAGCTCGCCGAGCACGTCGCGCTTGGGGCCCATCTTGACCGCGGTCCAGTCCGACAGCTGCGAGTCGTACATCGCGAAGCCGTCGTGGTGTTCGGCCACCGGCACCACGTAGCGGGCGCCGGCATCGCGGAACAGGGTGGCCCAGGCCTGCGGATCGAACTTGGGCGCGGTGAACAGCGGGATCAGGTCCTTGTAGCCGAAGCGCGACTGCGGGCCGTAGGTTTCCCGATGGTGCAGGTAGTCCTTGCTGCCCTGCTGGTACATGTTGCGCGAATACCACTCGTTGCCGAAGGCCGGCACCGAGAACACGCCCCAATGGATGAAGATGCCGAACTTGGCGTTGTCGTACCAGGACGGCGAGCGGTACTGCTTGAGCGAGGTCCAGTCGGGTCGGAACGGTCCGCCGCGCGCGCCATCGTTGGCTTCGCGCACCAGCCGCGCGCGTTCGGGCGCGTACTTGGCGGTGGCCTGCAGCCACTGCTGGTCGATCTGTTCCGGACTGAGGGTGGTGGCGGTGGGCGCGGTCGGCGACGGCGCATCCGCGGCGCCGGCGGGCAGGGCCGTCAGCGCGAGCATGAGGGCCAGCGCGCTGGCCAGGGTCTGGCGTGCGGCTCCGGCGTGGCGGGATCGGTCCGCACTGGGGCGGGTCTCGGTCGTCATGGAACGGCACTCCTTGTTGCAGAAGACGATGCCGGCGCCGCCGCGCCGGACACGAAAAAGCGCGCCACCGTGGAGGGACGGTGGCGCGCCGGTGCTACATCAGAACTTGAAGTTCAGCTGCGCCTGGTAGCCGCGGCCGTTCTTGTACATGCCGATCGGCGCGTACTTGACCTCGTTGTACCAGTAGTACGTCGAGTCGAGCAGGTTGGTCGCGCTGAAGCTCACGCTCATCCAGTCATTGATCTCGTACGAGGCGGTCAGGTCCAGCTGCTTGTACTCGTCGGTGAACACCTGCGAGTTCAGGCGGCCGACCTGGGTGAAGTACTTGGAGCGGTAGCTGTAGTTCAGGCGCACCATCCACGGACCGTTTTCCCAGTAGGGGATCACGTTGTAGGTATTCTTCGACAGGTACGGCAGGTTCAGGCCGGTGCTGGCGTCGGCGGTGGCGTAGGTGTAGTTCGCCTGCAGACCGAAGCCGTAGCCGAAGGCCTGCTGGTAGTTCAGCGAGGCGCCCTTGACCTTGGCGTCGGAGGCGTTGATCGGCGAGGTCACCGTGAACAGGCCGCTCACGCCGCTCACCGCATCGGTCAGCTGCTGCTGCGAGGTGGTGGTGACGATGTACGAGCTGATGTCGCGATAGAACAGTTCCGCCGACAGCATGCTGGACGGGGCGAAGTACCACTCGGCGGCCAGATCGTAGTTGGTCGACTCGTAGGGCTTCAGGTCCGGGTTGCCGCCGCTGGCGGTCAGGTTGCCGTTGCTGCTGTTGATGGTGAACGAGCCGGCCAGGTCGCCGTAGCGCGGACGTGCCATCACCTTGGCCACGGAGAAGCGCAGCACCTTGTCGGTATCCAGGTCGTAGGCCAGGTTGAAGCTCGGCAGCGGCTTGTAGTACTGCTTGCTCACCTGGGTCTGGTTGTAGGTTGCGCCGCCATCGGCGCTCTGCCAGTACAGCGACTTGTCCTTGGTGTCGACATAACGCACGCCCAGGTTGCCGCGCCACGCGCCGGACTCGAAGTTCAGCTGCGCGTACAGGTCGCTGGTGATTTCCTTGACGTCGAACGAGGAGCCGTAGTCGCGGTTGTACGGACCCTGCGGCTGGCCGCGCAGGTAGCTGATCACCGAGTTGAGGTTGGCGGTCGGCCAGTTGGTCAGGTCGCCGCTGGCGCCCAGGCCGTCGTACAGACCGCTCGGGGTGGTGCCGGGGCTGAAGTCGGTCAGCGAAATCGCATTGGTGGTGTTGATGCGGTTGCCGCGGGCGTCGACGCCGTTGTCGTGGTTGATGTACTTGTAGCCGAGCTGCAGCTTGTTCAGCGGGCCCCAGTCCAGATCGCGGGCGGCGTCGAACTGGAAGTACTTCTCCTTGTCCGTGCTCTTGGCGTAGTAGATGCCACCGGCCTGCATCGCCGAAGCGGCGGTGGAACCGGGCGCCAGGCCGGCCGGCGAACCGACCAGACCCCAGTTGGCGGCACTGGCGTTGTCGTAGTTGACGTCGGTGTGGCTGCCGTCGTAACCGAAGTTGTAGCCACCGTCCTTCAGCAGGAACTTCATCAGGTATTCGGGGTTCTTGCCGCCGGTGGCCTCGGTGGTGCCGACCTGCGAGGTGAACACCCACTTGTCGCCGTAGAAGTCGTGGCGCAGGTTCAGGCTCTTGGTGGTGACGGTGCTTTCGCGGTAGTTTGTGTCCAGCTGCGCATACGGCTGCTTGCCGTTGCCGGCGCCATCAGTGACCGTGGCCTGGGTGATGTAGCCGTTCTGCACGGTCGCGCTGGTGATCTTGTCCTGGTCGCCGCAGCCCGGGCAGACGTAGCGCGATTCGCTGAAGTTGTTGTACTTGCCCTTGATGTAGATGCCGGTCAGGTTGAACTCGTTCTGATCGTTCGGCTTCCACTGCAGCGCGCCCTGCAGGCCGTTGCGCTCGCGGGTCTGCTGGAAGAAGGCGCTATTGATGCCCACCGGGATCTTGGCGGTCGCGACGTTACCACCGTCGCCGGAGATGCGCGCGGTCGGCGGGATGCCGGCGCCGGTGTTGTAGCCGAAGAACTCGATGCCGGCGCGCGACAGATCCTGCTTGTCGTGGGTGGCGGAGATCAACGCGCCGAAGGTCTCGTCGTCGTTCTTCCAGCTCCACAGCGCCGAGCCGCGCGGATTGCCTTCTTCCGAACGGTCGTTGTAGTTGTAGCCGATCGAGCCGCGGATGGTGTTCTTCGGCAGGTCCAGCGGCTTGCGGGTGTGCACGATCACGGTGCCGCCGATCGAGCCTTCGTCGATGCGGGCTTCCGGGGTCTTGTAGACCTCCATCAGGCCGATGATTTCAGGCGACAGCAGGGTGTAGTTGAAGGTGCGGCCGCTGGTGTCGGTCGGGTTGCCGCCCCAGTCGCCCGAGGCGATGGTCTGGCCATTGAGCAGCACGCGGTTCAGCGCCGGGTCGGTGCCGTTGATGCTGACCTTCTCGCCTTCGCCGAACTGGCGGTCCACGCTGATGCCCGGCAGGTGCGCCAGCGACTCGGCGGCATTGGTGTCCGGGAACTTGCCGATGTCCTCGGCGCTGATCGCATCGACGATGGAGTTGGCCGAGCGCTTCACCGACTGGCTCTTCTCCAGCGAGGCGCGGTAACCGGTGACGGTGATGGCATCCAGCTGCTGGACGTTCTTGGAATCCGCGGTGGCGGAAGCGGGCGCTTCCTGCGCGGCGGCGTTACCGGACAGGTACAGCGCGGCCATGATGCTGAGGGCTAAGGTAGTGGTGCGGCTATTCATTGGCTAAACCTCTGGGTGAGTACTTGGGCATGAGGTGCCAACCGATGTTCCGGCGTGCTGGCCGCTGCCCGGCCTTGTGGATGGCGCCGCGCTTGGTGGCGCTGCGCGGATCGCATCTCGATGCGCGTCGTCCGGTCGCTGACGCGGAAGTAGCCAACCGGCGGCATCGAGGGCGCCAGTCCTTCCTGTGTTCCTGCAGGTAACAACCAAGTCCAGCAATACAGCAGTGCACCTTGTCGCCTGATCCGGACGTCGCTGCGTCCGACCCGGCTCGGGGCGTGGTTTCGTCGGTTCGGGGGATGCCGGTCGCAGCGTCAGCGCGCGTCCTGCCACTTGGCGCGGGAGGAGCGGCGATGCGTCGCTGTGTCTGAATCCCCTGAACGTGGCATGTCTTGAAGTTGTAAAACTTGTGTGAGCCGAGTCTGTCGTAGCGCTGACAGCGTTGTCAACACCCGTTTCACGTGGTTTTGACGAATGCAAGCAAGGCTCGCCGCGGCATCTTTCCGGAGGCTTTCGCGGCCCTTCCGTCGCGTCTCCTAGGTGCTTGTCTACAAAAGAAAACATGCCCGCGGATGGGTGCAGCGGGCCTGCGTTGGCCGCGAGGCCCTGGTGTGGCAAGCGCTGCCGGTTGGCTGGGCGTGTGGCAGAAATTTGTGCAATGCGGCGAAATTTTGCGACGGATGTTCACCCATGCAACGCGCCATGCGATCGACCACTCGAACGGCCGGGCGATCCGGCCGATGAAGTCGCAGTGGTGAAGACAAAACGACAAGCGGGTGAAATTCACCTTGACAACGTTGTCAAGGTGGTCCGACACTCGATCGATCAATCTGCCGAATCGGCGTGCGCCTGCTCTGGCGCAACGGGAGAAGATGTGTCCGCAAGCAGTTCATCAGTGGCAGCGGCCGTGCCGCGCGCCGAGCCCTTCATTGCTGCCGATGTCGGCGGAACCCATGTCCGGATCGGCCTGGTCGCAGGCGCTGCCGGTGCCGGCCCGGCGCCGTCCGTCGATGTGCTGGACTATCGCAAATACCGCTGCGCCGACTATCCCGGTCTGGCCGAGATCATCGGCGAGTTCCTGGGCCAGGTGCAGGGGCCGAAGCCGACCCGTGGGGTGATCGCCAGCGCCGGTTACGCGCTCGAAGATGGTCGCGTCATCACCACCAATCTGCCGTGGACGCTGTCGCCGCCGGAAATTCGCGAGCGGCTGGGCCTGAAGGCACTGCATCTGGTCAACGATTTCGAAGCGGTGGCGTATGCGGCCGCGTCGATGGACGCCAGCGAAGTGCTGCATCTGACCGGGCCGCGCAAGGCGCAGCGCGGGCCTGCGCTGGTGATCGGTCCGGGTACCGGCCTCGGCGCCGCGGTGTGGATTCCGACCCAGGGCGGCGCCATGGTGCTGGCCACCGAGGCCGGCCATGCCGCGCTGCCGATCGGCAACGATCTGGAACTGGCGCTGGCGCAGCGGCTGTTGCGCGATCGCTCCTATGTGCCGATGGAGCATTTCCTGTCCGGCCCCGGGTTGCTCAATCTCTATCGCGCGTTGTGCGAGTTGCGTGGCGCCACGCCTGCGCATGCCGCACCGAACGACATCACCGCGGCTGCGCTGGCCGGCGACGATCCGCTCGCGCACGAGGCACTGTCCGCGTTCTGCGGCCTGCTAGGCAGCGTGGTCGGCGATATGGCGCTGCTGTACGGCGTGCAGGGCGGCATTTATCTGGCCGGCGGCTTCCTGCCGCAGATCGGCGCGTTCCTGTCCGCCAGCAGCTTCGTCGAGCGCTACTTGAACAAGGGCGCGATGCGTCCTGCGCTGGAGCAGATCCCGGTGAAGCTGGTCGAGCATGGCCAGCTCGGGGTGATCGGCGCGGCGAACTGGTTCCTGCAGCAGCGCCACTGAGCGGACCGGTGCGGCGATGGCCGCGCCGATGGGCGGCGTCCCGCAACGCCGGCGCGGCGTGCCTGGCGTGCCGTAGCGCGTCGACACATATATATGTCCCATGCCTGCGGCGCCTGCGTTGCGGCGCCGCTGTCTACAGCGTCATCGCTTGCCTGAACTCACAGGTCGCCGTGGTGCGCCTGCAGCGCCGCGATCGCGGCCAGGCCGGCGGTTTCGGTGCGCAGGATGCGCGGCCCCAGGCGCAGGCCGACGAAGCCGGCGGCCTCCAGCGTGGCGCGGTCGCGCGGCGACCAGCCGCCTTCCGGGCCGATCGCGATCGTCGCCGCAGCGCCGCCGATGGCCAGCGACCGCAGGCGGTGTTCGCCCTGCGGATCCAGGATCAACCGGCAGGGGCTGTCCGCCGCGGCGCGCGCCGCATCGGCCAGCGCCAGCGGCGCGCTCAGCTGCGGCACGCGCGCGCGGCCGGACTGTTCGCAGGCCGAGATCACCACGCTGCGCCAGTGCGCCACGCGCTTGTCCACCCGCGCCGCATCCAGCTTCACTTCGGTGCGCTCGGCCCACACCGGCACGATCGCGGCGACGCCGAGCTCGGTGGCCTTCTGCAGGATCAGGTCCATCTTCTCGCCGCGCGCCACGCCCTGCAGCAGGGTGATCGCCAGTGGCGACTCGTTGTCGACCGGCTGCGCCGCGCCGATGCGCACGCTGGCGTTGCGCTTGCCGGCCTGCAGCAGTTCGGCGGGGTAATCGCAGCCGTCGCCGTTGAACAGCACGCAAGGATCGCCCTCGCGCAGCCGCAGCACGCGCAGCAGGTGGTTGGCGACGTCTTCCGGCAGGCTCAACTCGGCGCCGGCGTGCAGCGGCAGCTCCACATGGCAGCGGGTCAGGCGCATGCCACCGCCTCGTCGATCGCCGCCAGCGTGGTCTCGGCCAGCAGCGTCAACTGCTCGGCGTCCACGCAGTACGGCGGCATCCAGTACAGCACGTCGCCCAGCGGGCGCAGCACCACTCCGCGTTGCAGCGCGGCACGGTAGGCGTGCAGGCCGACGCGTGCGGACGCAGGGAAGGGCGTGCGCTTGTCGCCGGTGCGGGTGAGTTCGAACGCCACCACCATGCCGGCCTGGCGCACGTCGGCCACGTGCGGATGCTCGGCGAACGGCGCCGACAGCGCGCGCATGGTCTCGGCGGTGCTGCGGTTACGCGCGATCACGTCGTCCTCCTGCAGGATCCGCAGCGACGCCAGCGCCGCGGCGCAGGCCAGCGGGTTGCCGGTGTAGCTGTGCGAATGCAGGAAGGCGCGTTCGCGGCTGTCGTCGAGGAAGGCGTCGTACAGATGCTGGGTGGCCAGCACCGCCGACAGCGGCAGGAAGCCGCCGGTCAGGCCCTTGGACAGGCACAGCAGGTCCGGCATCACCCCGGCCTGCTCGCAGGCGAACAGGGTGCCGGTGCGGCCGAAGCCGGTGGCGATCTCGTCGGCGATCAGGAAGGCGCCGTTGGCGTCGCACAGTTCGCGCGCCCGCCGCAGATAGGCCGGATCGTGCATGCGCATGCCGCCGGCGCACTGCAGGCGCGGTTCCAGGATCACCGCACAGATCTCGCCGGGATGGCGGTCGAACAGGTCGGCCAGCGCATCGGCTGCGACATCGGCGCGTTCGCGCGCGCTCTGTCCCGGTTCTGCCTGGTACGCGTCGGGCGAGGGCGCGAATAGCGCCTCGGCCAGCAGGGGCGCGTACACCCGCCGGTACAGCGGGATATCGCCGACCGCCAGGGCGCCGATGGTCTCGCCGTGGTAGCCGTTCTCCAGCGCGACGAAGCGGGTGCGCCCCGGTTCGCCGCGGTTCTGGAAATAGTGGAAGGCCATCTTCAGCGCCACTTCCACGCCGGCCGAGCCGTTGTCGGCATAGAACACCTTGGCCAGCGGCGCGCGCCCTTCCTGGCGCGGCGCCAGCGCCAGCAACTGCTCGGCCAGCAGCACCGCCGGTTCGTGGCTGAAGCCGGCCAGCATCACCTGCTCCAACTGGGTGGCCTGGGCGGCGATGGCCGCGGCGATGCGCGGCTCGCCGTGGCCGAACAGATTCGTCCACCAACTGCTCACCGCATCCAGGTAGCGGCGGCCGCTGTGGTCGATCAGCCAGGCGCCTTCGCCACGGGCGATCGGGACCAGGGGCAGGGTGTCGGGGTGCTCGCGCATCTGCGTGCACGGGTGCCAGAGCACGGCCAGATCACGCGTGCGCCACGCCTCGGCCATCTGTGCTGCGGTCAGGTCTGATAGCATTTCGCGCTCATGAACAGGTTCTTCGCTCCGCGCATTCTATCGATCGACGCCGTCCGGCGCCGCAGGGTGCCGGCGTGACCCGTCGATTGCCGGTCATCCATGCCGTGCGCGAGCGCAGCGAATCGGCCGCCGAGCGCCGGGTCGAGGAGCTGGACCTGGAGTTCAGCAATGGCGAGCGCCGCGTGTTCCACCGGCTGAAGGCGCCGGGTCATGGCGCGGTGGTGGTGGTGCCGATGCTGGATGCGCAGACCGTGCTGCTGGTGCGCGAATACGCCGCCGGCGTGCATCGCTACGAACTGGGGCTGGTCAAGGGCCGCATCGACGCCGGCGAGACCCCGCTGCAGGCAGCCGACCGCGAACTCAAGGAAGAGGCCGGCTACGGCGCGCGGCAGTTGTGCGTGCTGCGCGCGATGACCCTGGCGCCGACCTACATGAGCCACCAGTCGTGGCTGGTGCTTGCACAAGATCTCTATCCCGAACGACTGACCGGCGACGAGCCGGAGGAATTGGAAGTGGTGCCCTGGAAACTGGCTGAACTGGATCAACTGATGTTGCGTGAAGATTTTTCCGAGGGGCGTTCGCTGGCGGCGCTGTTCATCGCCCGCGAGTGGCTGGGTCGCGCCGAATGATCCGTCTGACCAGTGATTTGCGCGAAACCGTGATCGCCATCGCCATCGATGCCGCCGCGGCCATCATGTCCGTCTATGCCACCGGCTTCGAGGTGGAGCACAAGGCCGATACCAGTCCGTTGACCCAGGCCGACCTGGCCGCGCACCAGATCATCGTCGAAGGCCTGGAGCGGCTGACCCCGGACCTGCCGGTGCTGTCCGAGGAATCGGCGCAGATTCCGTGGGAGGTGCGCGAGCACTGGACCACCTATTGGCTGGTCGACCCGCTCGACGGCACCCGCGAGTTCGTCAAGCGCAACGGCGAGTTCAGCGTCAACATCGCGCTGATCCACCAGGGCGCGCCGGTGTTCGGCGTGGTCCAGGCGCCGGTCGATGGCCGCGTCTGGCACGCGGTGCGTGGCGAGCAGGCGTACCGCCGCGAGGGCTTCCGCGACACCGCGTTGAACACCCGGCGGCCGGCCACCGCGCCGCTGCGGGTGGCGGCGAGCCGCTCGCACCGCGACGCGCGTACCGACGCGCTGCTGCAGCGCATGGGCGAGATCGAACTGGTCGCGCAGGGTTCGTCGCTGAAGTTCTGCCGCATCGCCGATGGCGACCTGGACGTGTATCCGCGCTTCGGCCCGACCTCCGAATGGGACACCGCCGCCGGGCAGTGCGTGCTGCAGGCCGCTGGCGGCGCGCTGCTGGCCGCCGCGACCGGCAAGCCGTTCCGCTACAACCGCCGCGAATCGCTGCTCAACGGCGACTTCGTGGCGCTGGGCGATGCGGCGCTGCCCTGGCGCGACTGGCTGGGCTGAGCCGCGCAGCGAGCACGCGCCGCACGGCGCGCGCTCTGCCACACTAGGCGGCAGGCGGCAGCGGTGCCGTCGCACCGGAACCCTCCCGTGACCCCCACTCGCTACGATCTTCCCGCCCTGCTCGACATCATGGCGCGCCTGCGCGATCCCGCGCAGGGCTGCCCCTGGGACCTGGAGCAGGACTTCGCCAGCATCGCCGCGTACACGATCGAAGAGGCCTACGAAGTGGCCGACGCGATCGACCGCCAGGACCTGGCCGGGCTGAAGGACGAACTCGGCGATCTGCTGCTGCAGGTGGTGTTCCATGCGCAGATGGCGCGCGAGCAGGGCGCGTTCGGCTTCGACGACGTGGTTGCGGCGATCTGCGACAAGATGGTGCGCCGCCACCCGCACGTGTTCGGCGACAGTCAGGTGGCCGATGCCGAACAGCAGACGCTGAAGTGGGAAGAGATCAAACGCGCCGAGCGCGCCGCCGCCGGCGAGCGCGACGGCTCGGCACTGGCCGGCATCGCCCGCGGCCTGCCGGAATGGCAGCGCGCGCTGAAGCTGCAGTCGCGCGCGGCGCGGGTCGGCTTCGACTGGCCCGGCCCCGCGCCGGTGCTGGACAAGGTGCAGGAAGAACTGGAGGAAGTGCGCGCGGAACTGGCGCATGGCGCCGCGGTCGATCCGGCACGGCTGCAGGACGAGATCGGCGACCTGCTGTTCGTCTGCGCCAACCTGGCGCGGCATGCCAAGGTCGATGTCGGTGCGGCGCTGCGCCACGCCAACCTCAAGTTCGAGCGCCGCTTCCGCGCGATGGAACGGCTGGCGCAGCAGGACGGTGGCGCGCTCGATGGTCTGTCGCTGGTGCAGCAGGAGGCGTACTGGCAGCGCGCCAAGGACGAAGAGCGCGCCGCGGCCGGATGAAGACCCTGCTGCTGTTCGTGCTGACCGCCGTCGCGGAAATCGTCGGCTGCTACCTGCCTTATCTCTGGCTGCGCGAACAGCGCAGCGCCTGGCTGCTGTTGCCGGCCGCGGGCAGCCTGGCGGCCTTCGTCTGGTTGCTGACCCTGCATCCTGCCGCCAGCGGCCGCGTCTATGCCGCCTACGGCGGCGTCTATGTCGCCGTCGCCTTGCTGTGGCTGTGGACGGTGCAGGGCATGCGCCCCACGCGCTGGGACCTGCTCGGCGCCGGCCTGTGCCTGGCCGGCATGGCGGTGATCATGTTCGCGCCGCGGCAGGGCTGAGGCCGCTACCACAGGCGCTTGCGGCGAATGCGGTGGGTGCACGGTGGGAGGGACTTCAGTCCCGACGCATTGGCTCATCGGAAAGCACGCCACGTTGCGCGTCGTGGCCGCATGACCGTTGCGCCTCCGCAGGGCACGTCACGGCGTGATGGGCGGTGCCCTGTGGTCGCGATACACGTCCTCGTCGCACCGCGGCACGACGGAGGCCGCTCCCACAGGCGCTTGCGGCGAATGCGGTGGGTGCACGGTGGGAGGGACTTCAGTTCCGACGCATTGGATCATCGGAAAGCACGCCAGGTTGCGCGTCGTGGCTGCATGACAGTTGACTTCCGCAGGACACGTCAAGGCGCGATGGGCGGTGCCTTGTGGTCGCGATACACGTCCTCGTCGCACCACGGCACGACGGAGGCCGCTCCCGCAGGCGCTTGCAGCGAATGCGGTGGGTGCACGGTGGGAGGGACTTCAGTCCCGACGCATTGCGTCATCGGAAAGCACGCCAAGTGCGCGTCGTGGCCGCATGACATCTGCGCGTCGCATCCGTGCGCAGCGCGCGACGTCCGCGCTCCCAGCGTATGCTGAATGCCTGCGTCGCCTCGGGAGGGCCATCGCATGCGTCGCTTCTCCAGTTTTCGCGAGTTCTATCCGTTCTATCTGAGCGAGCACCGGCATCGGGTGTCGCGACGGCTGCATTTCGTCGGCAGCCTCGGCGTGCTGGCGAGCCTGTTGCTGGCGCTGTGCACCGGCCAGCCGCGTTGGTTATGGGCCGCACCGGTCTGCGGCTACGGCTGCGCCTGGATCGGCCATTTCGTGTTCGAGAAGAACCGTCCCGCCACCTTCAAGCACCCGCTGTACTCGCTTGCCGGCGACTGGGTGATGTTCAAGGACATGCTGCTGGGCCGCATCCGCTGGTGACCGGCACGTGCGCGTGCGCTGGCTATACTGCGGATTCGATTTCTTTCTGGTTAATGGAGCGACCTGATGCCGTCTTCCTTCTTCCTTGCGCTGGTGATCCTGTTCTTCGGCGTGGTGGTGCTGTTCAAGACCGTGCGTATGGTGCCGCAGGGATTCCAGTGGACGGTGGAGCGCTTTGGCCGCTACACCCACACGCTGTCGCCCGGCCTGCACTTCCTGATTCCGTGGATGTACGGGGTGGGCCGCAAGGTCAACATGATGGAACAGGTGCTGGACGTGCCCAGCCAGGACGTCATCACCAAGGACAACGCGGTCGTGCGCGTGGACGGCGTGGTGTTCTTCCAGGTGCTGGACGCCGCCAAGGCCGCGTATGAAGTCTCCAACCTGGAGATCGCCACCATCGCGCTGGTGCAGACCAACATCCGCACCGTGATCGGCTCGATGGACCTGGACGAATCGCTGAGCCAGCGCGAGACCATCAATGCGCAGCTGCTGAACGTGGTCGACCATGCCACCAATCCGTGGGGCATCAAGGTCACCCGCATCGAGATCCGCGATATCCAGCCGCCGCGCGACCTGGTCGATGCGATGGCCCGGCAGATGAAGGCCGAGCGCGAGAAGCGCGCGCAGATCCTCGAGGCGGAGGGCTCGCGGCAGTCGGAGATCCTGCGCGCCGACGGCGAGAAGCAGGCGGCTGTGCTGGAGGCCGAAGGCCGTAAGGAGGCCGCGTTCCGCGACGCCGAGGCGCGCGAGCGCCTGGCCGAGGCCGAAGCGCGGGCGACGGCGATGGTGTCCAAGGCGATCGCCGAAGGCGACGTGCAGGCGATCAACTACTTCGTCGCGCAGAAGTACGTGGAGGCGTTCAAGGAGCTGGCCACCGCGCCGAACCAGAAGTTCGTGCTGATGCCGATGGAGTCCAGCGGCATCATCGGCTCGATCGCCGGCATCGCCGAACTGGCGCGCGAGGCGCTGAACAAGCAGGCCTCCCCGCCGGCAGTGCCGCGCGTGCCGCCGCGCAACGGAGTCTGAGCCATGCGCATTGAGGTAGTGGCTTGGGGTGCCCTGACCTTGTTGCTGTTCGCGGCCGAATCGCTGGCGCCGGGCGCCTTCATGCTGTGGATGGGCTTCGCCGCCGCGGCGGTGTTCCTCGCCGTGCTGGTGTTCCCGGACATCTCCCTGCTGCTGCAGGTCGGCGCGTTCGTGGTGCTGAGCTTCGTCTCGATCCAGGTGTACCGCACCTGGTTCCGCAACCGCGGCCGGACCAGCGACCAGCCGCTGCTCAACCGCCGCGCCGAGCAACTGATCGGCCGCATGGTGACCCTGGACCAGCCGATCCACGGCGGCCGCGGCCGCGCCAAGGTCGACGACGCCTTCTGGGTCGTCGGCGGCCCCGACCTGCCGGCCGGCAGCACGGTGCGCATCGTCGGCGTGGACGGGATGACGCTGCTGGTCCAGGCGGTTTGAAAGCCGGGATTGGGGAGTCGGGATTGGGGATTGGTGCCGCGAGTGCGCGGTACCTCCACCTTCCCAATCTTCCTGCGCGTAGGAGCAGCGATCAAGCGCGCGTCCTTCGGCTCAGGACGCCCGCTCTTGCTAATCCCGAATCCCAACTCCCCGATCCCGGCCTTCGCTGAAGCCGCTCCCACGGCACTGCGCGATCGAGCGCCAGTCCTTCGGATCCAGGAAAGCCGCTCTGACGAATCCCCATTCCCGATTCCCCAATCCCGGCTCCGCCCCAGCGATAATGGGGGACTTTTCTCACGGACCCGCGCCATGACCCAGAAGACCATCCTCAACGACAGCCACCGCGCCCTCGGCGCCAAGATGGTCGACTTCGGCGGCTGGGACATGCCGATCCACTACGGCTCGCAGATCGACGAGCACCACCAGGTGCGCCGCGACGCCGGCATGTTCGACGTCAGCCACATGACCGTGGTCGATCTGCACGGCGAGCAGGTCCGCGCGTTCCTGCGCCATCTGCTGTCCAATTCGGTGGACAAGCTGAAGGTGCCGGGCAAGGCGCTGTACACCTGCATGCTCAACCCGCAGGGCGGGGTGATCGACGATCTGATCGTCTATTACATGTCCGATGCGTTCTTCCGCCTGGTGGTCAACGCCGCCACCCGCACCAAGGACCTGGCCTGGATCGGCGAGCAGGCGCAGGCGTTCGGCGTGCAGGTGCGCGAGCGCGACGACTTCGCGATGATCGCGGTGCAGGGGCCGAACGCGCGCGCCAAGGCGATCGGCCTGCTGCGCGAGCAGGATCGTGCCGCGGCGCAGAAGCTCGGTCGCTTCGCCGCGATCGAGGCGACCTCGGACGCGGGCGTGCCGCTGTTCGTCGCGCGCACCGGCTACACCGGCGAAGACGGATTCGAGATCGTGCTGCCGCAAGCGCAGGCGCCGGCATTCTGGGAGGCGCTGATCGGTGCGGGGGTGAAGCCGGCCGGCCTGGGCGCGCGCGATACGCTGCGCCTGGAAGCGGGCATGAACCTCTACGGTCAGGACATGGACGACAGCGTCTCGCCTTACGAGGCCGCGCTGGCCTGGACGGTGACCCTCGACGAGGGCCGCGACTTCATCGGCCGCGCTGTGCTGGAAGCGCAGAAGGCCGGCGGCGCGCCGCGGCAGATGATCGGCCTGGTGATGGACGAGAAGGGCGTGCTGCGCCACGGGCAGAAGGTGCTGACCGCGAACGGCGACGGCGAGATCCTGTCCGGCACCTTCTCGCCGACGCTGGGCAAGGCCATCGCCTTCGCGCGGGTGCCGGCCGGCGAGCCGGGTGTGGTGCGCGTGGACATCCGCGGCAAGGAAGTGCCGGTGCGCGTGGTCAAGTTCCCGTTCGTGCGCGAAGGCCAGGTCCAGCCCGGCGTGCTCGGCTGAGTCCTGTCCGCCGCGCGCGACTTCGTCCCCAAGCGCGCGGTTCGCTACACTAGACTCCCATCCTCGATACCGTCTTCTTCCGGAGCAGCCCCATGAGCGAGATCCCTGGCGACCTCAAATTCCTCAAGTCCCACGAGTGGGCCCGCGTCGAAGGTAACGGTCGCGTGACCATCGGCATCTCCGACCACGCCCAGGGCCTGCTCGGCGACCTGGTCTACGTCGAGCTGCCGAACGTCGGCGATCACGTCGAAGCCGGCAACGGCGTGGCCGTGGTCGAGTCGGTCAAGGCCGCCTCCGACGTGTACAGCCCGCTCAGCGGCAAGGTCGTCGAGGTCAACACCGCGCTGAGCGACAAGCCGGAAACGATCAACGAGGACGCCTACGGCGAAGGCTGGATCCTGGTGCTGGAAGCGGACGATGCCGAGCAGTTGAACGAACTGCTGTCGCCGGACGAGTACGCCGAACTGCTCGAGGACGACGGCCACTGAGCCGACCGCCCATCGCGATACCCGAACCGGCCGCCCAGTGCGGCCGGTTTCTTTTTGGGCGCGGCTCGGCGAACTCGCCAGCGTTCGCGCGTCGGCAGCGCCATTCTCGGCATGGCGATCCCGGAACGCGCGTCGCCTGCGTCGCCGCGTGCGTTGCTGCGAAGACCATGTGAGGTCGCCGCCGGGCGTACCGCGAGCGCAGCGTGTTCGTCGCGTCTGGCGTAGACCGATGCCGACGACCCGCGCGTCGGCCGGCGCCGGTTTTCCGACGCGGCGCAGGTGCAGCGCGGCGTGGAGGCACAACGTGGGTCGACGACGCGCGGGCATCGGCGATGCGGTGTGCGCTGCTCGCGTCGCCGATGCATGGCGGCGCGGTGCGTGCCGGCGCCAGTCGATCACCTCTGCGAGCTGTTTCGGTCGACACGACCGTGCAACGGCATCGCCCGAGGACGCGTTGGCGACTTGGCATGGAGGTGGGCGAGGGCAGTCGTGCGCGTCGCGGTGTGTCGGCGACGTGCGTGCAGGTCGTGTCGCGGTGGCGCGATGCGGCGCCACCCGGCGACGCGGCACGCATGCATCGCGCGCGTCGTGAGCGCCGCACGACGCAAAAAAGTTTGCGCACTTTTGCGCATTTGCACTTGTGCGATGCCGGAACCGCGTGCGGTCGCGAAATTTTTTTTCAGCTAGCGGACAGGCTGGCGTGCATCGCCGCGGTTCCCGCCGACGCTTCGCCGCTGCCTGCCCGCAACGCGATCGAGGCAGTGTGTCGTTACAGAAAACACGGAAATTTCCCTGCTTTTTTTGCATGCGCCGTTTTCCTCGCGGCGTCGGCGTCGGCGATCGGCGGCGTCGGCAAGGCGGCCAGTGCGGCATGCGGCGTCGGTGGCGCGCGCGCCATCGAAAAAAAAATTGCGTAGAAGTGTTGACAGTAAAAAAAACCGTGATTAGGTTTCGCCCAGCAGACGTTGCTGCGCAAGCGAGTGAATCGGATCGACATCAAAACGCGAAGCACAACTTGGACATCCGCCAGGAACCCGAAGATGGTGGAGTTGGAGTCGCTTCCCTCCGAGAAACGCAACGTCTCCCCTGGCATCGCACCCGTATCGCTATCCGGTACGGGTGTTTCTGTATCCGATCCGGCCCGCAGCGCGCGCCGGCGGTTCCCGCAGGCGGAGCATCGCCGCGAGGTTGCTTTAACTGGGCATTTTCAATCCATAGTTCACTGACGAGGAGCCATCCCATGGCGACGAAAAAAGCTGCGAAAAAGCCGGCCGCTAAGAAGGCGGTCAAGAAGACTGCCGCCAAGAAGCCGGCAGCGAAGAAGGTTTCGGTAAAGAAGGCGGTCAAGAAGGTCGCCAAGAAGGTGGCCAAGAAGGTCGCCAAGGTGAAGAAGGCGGTCAAGAAGGCCGTTGCCAAGAAGGCAGTGAAGAAGACGGCGAAGAAGGCCGCCACCAAGAAGACCGCGAAGAAGGCCGTCGCCAAGAAGGCGGTGAAGAAGACCGCGAAGAAGGCTGCGACCAAGAAGACCGCTGCCAAGAAGACGGTGAAGAAGTCGGCTGCCAAGAAGCCGGCCGCGAAGAAGGCAACTGCGAAGAAGGCCACCGCCAAGAAGACCGTGGCGAAGAAGAAGCCGGCCGCTCGCAAGAAGAAGGCCGCTCCGGTCGCGCTGCCGGCCACGCCCGCGCCGCTGATCTGATCCATCCCGATCGCTGTTCCTAGACTCTCTCCCCGGTGCCCAGCGGGGAGGGAGTTTTTTATGTGCGGCATCCTGCCGCGCGTGCCCGCAGTCCCGGTTGTGGGAGGGACTTCAGTCCCGACCCGAGAGTACCTCCGTGGTGCCTCCGTCCGACGATCCCCGCAGCGTCCGTCTTCTCGATCCACGCTGGCCCTTCCCTGTGCCTTGCTTGCCAGGCTGCGACGTGGACATCGCGCCTGTGCCTGTCGCATCGGCAACCGACGCGGCAAGCTGCGTCGCCTCCGTGCCACGGTCGGTGCCTACGGGCAGGGCCACGCATCCACCTGATCTCCCTGGCATGCACGTGCGGCCTGGGCAGCCACGCGAGTACCGGGAGGCGCGGGCAATTATCGTCGGCATGAATTTGCACGACAGCTACGCCGGCAACGACACGACGGTAGGCGGCAGCAAAGGCCGTCATATCGCGCGCAATGGATCGCCCCTGGCGTGGATCGACCGACCGTCGGGATCCGGGCCGCCACAGCAGGCGGAACGCCTGGCATTCGCTGACCCAGCCAAGACGTTGCGTGCGCACTTGCAGCGCGTCAGCGCGCCTTGCCCGCCTCCACTCCGCATCACGGGTTTTTCCGGCGTGTCCGTGGATTGGGGGGAGTCTCCGGCCGCCTGCTTTCGCCACACTCACGCCGGATGCAGTCTGTCCTGTGGGAGTCGACTGTCGTGCAGCCGCGACAAGCGAAGCCGAAAGCCGGCCGACACCCTCCGTCGTCGGGACTGAAGTCCCTCCCGCAGTGCACCCGGTAGGTTCGCCGCAAGCCCCTGTGGGAGCGGATTCAGCCACGACGGGCTTTGTCTGGAATGCCCGTCGCTGCTGAAGCGACTTCCACAGTGGCTTGCGAGCTCGCCAGGTGGCTGTGGGAGGGCCTTCAGTCCCGACGCATTGGTCCATCGGAAAGCACCCACCACGTCGCGCGTCGTGGTTGCATGACAGTCGACTCCCGCAGGATGCTTCTCGTCGGTCGTTATCGAAGGTGTCCTGCAGTCGCACCTCGCGCGCTGTCCCGCGCACGTCGGCGATGGTGCATCGAATTGCCAGCACGCCAACGGCAGCCTGCGGCGATGCGGGGCGCAGCGACACCAGATGCCGGATCGCGAACAATGCCGAGAGGGCGCGGCGTGTGCCCTGTGCGCGATCTTGGAAGCGACGGTGCGCCACCACCCTCACCGCGGCCGTGCGCGGGCGCTCCGAGCGCCTGCTGCCGCTGGGGCGACGCAGTCGCCGATCGTTCGTCCAGGCATGACGTCGGCGTTGCGGCCACACTTTTGTGACGCGCTCGTGCCCGCGCATCGCCGCAGCCGGGACAGGACTGCGTCCCCGCGTCGGGAAGAAGGGCGCACGCAGCGCAGGTCAGCGCTGTAGACAGCAGAAAGGCGGTTCGCGCGCCCGTTCGCGAGGATGCTGCGCGAGCGCGCGGTCAGTGCGGCGGAGACCGCGCCGTGTCGTTGCTGCGGGAATGGCACCGCGTCCCAGCCGGGAAGGGGCACACGCTGCGCAGGTCAGCGCTGCAGACAGCAGAAAGGCGGCTTGCGCCGCCTTCTGCGAGGATGCTGCGGGAGGCCGCGCTCAGTGCGGCGAGGCCACCGACTTGGACGAGGACGCGCCCTTCTTGTCCTTCGGGTCCGGACGCTCGGCCATCAGGTTGTCGCTGCCGAAGTCGGTGTCCACGTCCAGCCAGCGCTGCGCCGGCAGGCCGATCGCGCGGTCGAGCACGGTCGGCAGCAGGCCCGAGGGCAGGCCGCTTTCGCCGTTCCACAGGATGGCCACGCCGAGGTCGCGTTCCGGCACCAGCGCGATCAGGCCGCGGTAGCCCTGCACCGCGCCGGCATGGAAGATCACCTGGTGGCCGGAGTAGTCGAACACGCGCCAACCCAGCGCGTAGCTGGCCGAGTTGACCCGCGCGCGGCGCCAGCCCGAGCGCATCTCGCCCGGGGTGAGGATCAGCGGCGCGTGCAGGGTCGCCAGCAGCGGCTCCGGCAGCACGTCGGGACGATGCCCGGTCTGCGCGATCAGCCACTGCGCCATGTCGCTGATGCTGGCATTGACGCCGGCGGCGGGCGCCAGGCGGTAGTAGGTCGGCTTGGGCGTCAGCGACACCCAGCCGTTGCGGCTGCGCACGTGCGGGCGCGCCCAGCGCGGGCTGGCCTGGATGCCGGCCAGGCCCATGCTGGCGTCGTTCATGCCCAGCGGCTTGAAGATGCGGCGCTCCACCGACTGCTCGTAGAAGCTGCCGGACGCGGCGAACACCACGTCGCCGATCAGGCTGAAGGCGACGTTTTGGTAGGCGTAGCACTCGCCCGGCGCGCACTTCAGCGGCGCATAGGCCAGCTTGTGGCTGAGCGTGTAGTAGTCGATGTTGGATTCGACGTCGCGGTCGTAGGCGTTGTAGGTGAGGCCGACGCGGTGGCTGAGCAGGTCGGCGACGTTCAACTGGCGCGTGGCGACCGGGTCGCTGAGCTGGAAGCCGGGCACGTAGTCGACGACCTTGCTGTCCCAGCGCAGGGTGCCGTCGTTGACCAGCAGGCCGGCCATGGTGCCGGCGAACGCCTTGGACAGCGAGGCCAGGCGGAACACGGTGTGCGCATCGACCTGCTCGGGGCGATTGACGTCGGTGACGCCGTAGCCGCGCGCGCTGAGCACCTGGCCGTTGTGCACGATGGCCATCGCCAGACCGGGCACGCGCTCGCCATAGGTCAACTGTTCGGCCACCGACTCCAGCGCGGCGACATCGAAGTCCTTGGCCAGCGGCAGTACCTGGCTCTGGGTGAGCGAAGCGCGGTAGGGCAGCGGCTGGGTCGGCGAGGTGTAGCGCGTGGCTTCGGTGTGCAGCGGCGGCGGCAGCGGTTGTGCGGGCGCCGGCGTCTGTGCGGTGGAGGACATCGCAAAGGGCAGCAATGCCCCCAGCAACCCGGTTGCCACCGGTCGAAGGAGCCGGTGCCTGCTGTTCTGTGTCATTGCGCCTGAGGCCTGTGAGGTGCTGCCGGCCACGATTCTAGCGCCGGATTTCTCGAATGCACAAACTGGGAGAAGATGAATAGGCATCGCCTTGATCCTGCTGGGGATTTCCCGCCTCGGACGGGGGTGTGCAGGCCTGCCGGCGGAGCGGTGGCGGGGACTGCGGCGGATACCCACGGACATGCAATCGCCGTGCCGCGCAAGCCCCGCTTCAGCCCCTCTCCCTCCGGGAGAGGGGTTGGGGTGAGGGTCTGTCTGCACCTCCACCCTGCGACCGCACTTCACTTTGAACACCACGGTTGCAG
>NZ_NKUH01000006.1:0-48773 GCF_009192895.1 Xanthomonas sp. LMG 12460
GCCGCGGCAGGGGCAGGATGCCCCTTCCGCGGATCCCCGTGATGGACGCGGACCCGGAGCGCGCAGCGCGGAGGGCGCGAGGCAGGGCGCGCTTTCTTTTGGTTACTTTTCTTTGCGCGAGCAAAGAAAAGTAACTCGCCCGTGAGGGCGAAAGCCTTTGCTTTCGCTTGAGATTTGCGTGTCGGACGAAAAAGAACCGCAGGAGCGGCTGCCGCCGCGCCCACCTGCTTCCGCGGCATCGACGCCCGCAGGCGCAGCCACTACCATCGGACGCATCGCCGCCGCCGCCGCTTCCATGTCCGAGTCCCCGCGTCCCCCTCGCGCACGCCGCACCGCGCGTGCCGTCACCGCCCCCACCCCGCCGGAGCGCGGCCTGGCCGCGGAGCTGATGCGGCGCATCGGCGAATGCGAAGGCGATCCGAACTTCATGACCTCGCTGGCACGCGGTCTGGCCGTGCTCAGCGCCTTCGGCCAGCACAGCCGCGACGTCAGCATGGCCCAGCTCAGCGCCGATACCGGCATTCCGCGCGCGGCGGTGCGGCGCGTGCTGTACACGCTGGAGAAGCTCGGCTACGCCGGCACCCACGGCCGCGGCTACGTGCTGCTGCCGCGCGCGCTGGGCATCGGCAGCGGCTACCTGTCCACCGCCGCGCTGTCGGTGGCGGCGCAGCCGGTGCTGGACGCGCTGCGCGACACCCTGCACGAGTCCTGCTCGCTGGGCGTGCTCGATGGCGACGACCTGCTGTACGTGGCGCGTGCGGAAACCGTGCGGATCATGTCGATCGGCCTGCGCGCCGGCAGCCGCCTGCCGGCGTACTGCACCTCAATGGGCCGGGTACTGCTGGCGGCGCAGCCGGGCGACACCTTGAACAGCTATCTGGAGCGCAATCCGCTGCGCCCGCGCACCGAACGCACCGTCACCGACCGCGCGCAGTTCCAGGCCCTGCTCGAGCGCGTGCAGCGCGACGGCTACGCGGTGGTGGACCAGGAACTGGAGATCGGCCTGCGCTCGGTGGCGGTGCCGGTGCGCAACCGCCAGGACCGCGTGGTCGCCGCGCTCAACGTCGGCAGCTCGGTGGCGCGGATGACCCTGGGCAGCCTGCAGAGCACGGTGCTGCCGGCGCTGCGGCATGCGGCGCAGCGCTTGAGCCGGGTGCTGGACTGAGCGCCGCGGGCGCCGCGCCGAGCCGCCGCGTCGCCCACCAGAACAGCAGCGCCAGCAGGCTGACCGCCGCCCCCAGGCGGCACACGCCGGTCCAACCCGCCTGGGCATAGGTCGCGGTCGTGCCGATCGCGCCCAGTCCGCTGCCCACCGCGTAGAACAGCATGTACAGGCCGATCAGCCGGCCGTGCGCGTGCGGCCGGCCGCGCAGGATCATGCTCTGGCTGGTGACGTGCAACGCCTGCCCGGCCAGGTCGAGCAGGACGATGCCGAGCAGCAGCGCGGCCAGCGAGTACGGCAGCCACGACAGCGGCCACCAGGCCAGCACCAGCACCACCAGCGCCGCGGCGCTGGTGCGCTGGGCATGGCCGCGATCGGCCCAGTGTCCGGCCCGTGCGGCCGCCAGCGCACCGACCGCGCCGACCAGACCGAAGGCGCCGATGGCGGTGTGCGAGAACGCGTACGGCGGTGCGCGCAACGGCAGCACCAACGCGCTCCAGAAGATGTTGAACGCCGCGAACATCAACAGCGCCAGCACGCCGCGCACCTGCAACACACGCTCCTGCCGCAGCAGCGTCAGCATGGACGCGATCAGGCGCAGATAGCGCAGTGGCTGCGGCGGCACCGGGAGCGCCGGCAACCAGCGCCACAGCGGCAGCGCGAGCGCCAGCATCAGCGCCGCGGCCCCGCCATAGACCGCGCGCCAGCCGGCTAGGTCGCTGACGCCGCCGGCGAACACCCGCGCCAGCAACAGGCCGATGAACACACCGCCCTGCGCCGCACCGACCACCCGCCCCTGCTCCTGCGGCGCCGCGGCGCTGGCGGCGTAGGCGATCAGGCCCTGGGTCATCGCCGTGCCCAGCATGCCGACGGCGAGCATGCCGGCCAGCAACACCGGCGCCGACCGCGCCACGCTCACCACGACCAGCGCCGCGACCAGTCCCAGCGCCTGCGCAGCCATCAGACGCCGACGCTCCACCAGGTCGCCCAGCGGCACCAGCAACAGCAGGGCCAGCGCGCAGCCGACCTGGGCGGCGCTGACCACGCCGCCCACCGCTGCCGGGCCGATGCGGAAATCCGCTGCCAGCGTATCCAGCAGCGGCTGCGCGTAATAGACGTTGGCCACGCTCAGGCCGCTGGCAATGGCGAACAGCCAGACCAGACGACGCGGCATGGAGGGCACCGCGGTGACGGAGTGCATGATCGAAGACTCGCCCATTCCAGTTTCAAAACGAAACTTGTTTCAGGCTAGGCCGATAGGTTTTAAAATGCAACCACTGCCGCCGAGCGCCGACCGGAAACGCCGATGCCGTCCCGCCCTGCCCTGCCCGCGTCGCCCTGCCCGGTGGCGCGCAGCGCCGACCTGATCGGCGACCGCTGGTCGCTGCTGATCGTGCGCGATGCCTTCGATGGCGTGCGCCGCTTCGGCGACTTCCAGCGCAGCCTGGGCATGGCCCGCAACATCCTGGCCGACCGTCTGCGCAAGCTGGTCGAGGCCGGCATCCTGGAGACGCGCGAGGCGTCGGACGGCAGCGCCTACCGCGAGTACGCGCTGAGCGCCAAGGGCGAGGACCTGTTCGCGGTGGTGCTGGCGCTGCGGCAGTGGGGCGAACGGCATCTGTTCGACCAAGGCGAGCGCCACTCGGTGCTGATCGACACGCGCAGCGGCAAGCCGGTCGCGCGCATGCAGCCGCGCGCCGCCGATGGCACGCGGCTGAGCCCTGCGGTCACCGAAGTGCGCAAGGTGCGCTGAGCGCGCGCGGCGCGCGCTATGCGCCGCCCTCGGCGGCCTGCTCGGCCAGGATCGGCGCGGCCAGGGCGAAGGCGTGGTTGGCCGCGGGCACGCCGCAATAGATCGCCGCCTGCAGCAGCACTTCCTTGATCTCGTCGGCGCTGACGCCGTTGTTGCGCGCGGCGCGCACGTGCAGCTTGAACTCTTCGTCGTGGCCGCGCGCCACCATCATCGCCAGGGTCAGCAGCGAGCGCGTGTGCCGCGGCAGGCCCTCGCGGGTCCATACCGTGCCCCAGGCGGTGCGGGTGATGAATTCCTGGAATTCCTCGGTGAACGGCGTGCGCGCGGCCAGCGAGCGATCGACGTGGGCATCGCCGAGCACCGCGCGGCGCACCTGCAGGCCGGCGGCGTAGCGTTCGTTCTCGTCCATCGGGGCGACTCCTGAAACGTGGGGAAAAGCGGGCGCTGACTACTGCAGCAGGAAGCGCAGCAGCGCATCGTTGAAGGCGTGCGGCGACTCGACGTTGCACAGGTGGCGGCCGTGCACCTCGGCCTCCTCGCCCTGCGCCACCTGCGCGGCGATGGCCTGCAGATCGGCTGGCGGACACACCGGATCGTCGTGCCCGGCCACGGCCAGCACCGGCACACGGATCTCGCCCAGGCGCGCGCGGAAGTCGGCCTCGGCCAGCGCCTGGCAGCAGCCGATGTAGGCCTGCGCATCGGTGGCGCGGAAGCTGTCCAGGATCGCCTCGACGGTCGCCGGCTGCGCCTCGGCGAAGGCCGGGGTGAACCAGCGCGTGCGGGTGCCTTCGCACAGCGGCGCCAGGCCCTCGGCGCGCACTTGCTCGATGCGCGCCTGCCAGCTCTCGGCGCTGCCGATTTTGGCCGCGGTGGCGCACAGGGTGAGGCTGAGCAGGCGCTCGCCCGCGTGCAGGCCCAGCCACTGCCCGGTCAGCCCGCCGATCGACAGGCCGCAGAAATGGCTGCGCTCGATCGACAGCGCATCCCAAAGCGCCACCACGTCGCCGCCGAGGTCGGCGATGGCATAGGGCGCCGGCGGGGTGGTGGAGGCGCCATGGCCGCGACGGTCGTAGCGCAGCACGCGGAAGTGCGGCGACAGCGCGGCGATCTGCGCGTCCCACATGTGCAGGTCGGTGCCGAGCGAGTTGCACAGGGTCAGCCACGGACGGCCTTCGCTGCCGTCGATGCGGTAATGCAGACGATGCGTGGGCAGGTCGAGGATCGGCATGGGCGGCGCTCGCAGGGAAAGTGGAAGGGGCCGTCGCGGCATGGAACCGCGCGGCACCGGCAAGTCTAGAACGTGGCGCCGACGCTGCGGCAGACAGGCACGGCGCGACGGCTCACGCGCGCACCTGCGCGGCGAGCACGCGCTCGATCCACACCGCGGCCATGCCGCGCCAGCTGTCGCTGGCGAACAGCGCATCCAGATCCGCCGGCGCCAGCACCGCGGTCACCTGCGGCTCCTCGGCCAGCACCGCGCGCAGGTGCTGCTGCGTGGCCAGCGCGCGGCGCACCGCGGTTTCCACCAGCGCGTGCGCGGCGGCCTTGCCCAGATGCGCGGCCAGGGTCACCGCCACCGCCTCGGCGTAGAGCAGGCCGCCATGGCTGTCCAGATGCGCGGCCATGCGCGTACGGTCCAGTTCCAGGCCCTCGACCAGCACCCGCACCTGCGCCAGGCTGCCGGCGCTCAGGCGCACCAGTTCCGGCAAGGTTTCCCATTCGGCATGCCAGCCGCCGACCGCGCGCTCGTGTTCCTGCGGCAGCGCCGCGAACAAGGTCGCCAGCAGGCCGGGCGCGCGCGTGGCGGCGGCGATCGCGACCACGCAGCCGACCGGATTGCGCTTGTGCGGCATCGCCGAGGAGCCGCCCTTGCCCGCCGCCGCCGGTTCGAACGCCTCGGCCACTTCCGACTGCATCAGCAAGGCGACGTCGCGGCCAATCTTGCCGAGGCTGCCAGCCAGCAGCGCGAACGCCGCGCCGATCTCACCGATCCGGTCGCGCGCCGCGTGCCAGGGCAGCGCCGGCAGCGGCAGCCGCAATTCCTCGGCCAACGCCTCGGCCACGGCCAGGCCCTGCGACTGCAGCGCAGCCAGGGTGCCGGCGGCACCGCCGAACTGCAGCACCAGCGCATCCTCGCGCAGCGCCTGCAGGCGTCGGCGGCTGCGCTGCAGCGCGTCCAGCCAACCCGCGGCCTTCAGCCCGAAGGTCACCGGCACCGCCTGCTGCAACAGGGTGCGCCCGGGCAGCCCGGTGTCGCGCTCGCGCTGCGCCAACGCCGCCAGCGCCGTGCACAGCGCGTCCAGTTGCGCTTCCACATGGTCGAGCGCGGCGCGCAGCTGCAGCACCGTGCCGCTGTCGATGATGTCCTGACTGGTCGCGCCCCAGTGCACCCAGCGCGCGGCGTCTTCATTGACGGCGGCGACCTGCGCGGTGAGCGCCTTGACCAAGGGGATCGCCGGATTGCCGGCCAGCGCGGTGACGGCGGCGAGCGCCGGCAGGTCGTAGCGCGCGGCATCGCAGGCGGCGGCGATCGGCGCCGCTGCGTCGGCCGGGATCACGCCGCAGCGTGCCTGCGCGCGCGCCAGCGCCGCTTCCACGTCGAGCATGGCCTGCAGGCGCGCGCGGTCGTCGAACAGCGCATCGACGGCCGGATCGCCGAACAGCGGACGCAACAGGGACTCGGAGACGCTCATCGGTTCGTAGGCGGTGGAAAGATCATGCAGCGTAACCGCTGCGGCCTGTGCGGGATGTCGCTGCGCTCAGTAGCGGAAGAACACGGTCTCGTGCTCGCCCTGCATGCGCACGTCCCACTGGTAGCGGTTGGGCGCCTGCGGTTGCGCGACCAGGGTCGCGCGGCGCTCGGCCGGCACCTGCGCCAGGATCGCGTCGCCATCCAGGTTGTCGTCGCCGAAGTACAGCCGGGTCGGCGCGGCGCGCAGCAGGCCGCGCATGAACACCAGCACCACCAGGTGCGGTGCCTGCAGACCCTTGGGCCCGGCGACGCACCCGGGCTTGACCGTGCGGAAGGCGAAGCGGCCCTGCGCGTCGGTCGGTACCCGGCCCCAACCGTGGAAGGCGGGATCGTGTTCGCCGCGGCGCGGATCGGCGGCATGGTCGTAGATGCCGGCGGCATCGGCCTGCCAGATCTCCAGCAGCGCATCGCCGACCGGTGCGCCGTTGCCGTCGAACACGCTGCCCACGATCTCCACGTGGGTACCCTGCGCCTGCGCCGGCGCGATCTCGGTGCGGTACAGCGGTTCCAGCCCGATCCGGTAATAGGGGCCGACCGTCTGCGAAGGGGTTGCCTGGAAACTCATCGCCTCACTCCCAAGGGGTCTGCTTGCGTCCGCGCAGGACGATGTCGAAACGGTAGCCCAGCGCGAACTCGTTGGCGGTGGTCTCCCAGTCGAACGCGGAGACCATGCGCTCGCGTGCCTTGGGGTCCTCCACGCAGTTGAAGATCGGGTCGAACGCCAGCAGCGGGTCGCCGGGGAAATACATCTGGGTGACCAGGCGCTGGCCGATGCCGTCGCCGTGCAGCGAGAAATGGATGTGCGCCGGGCGCCAGGCGTTGTAGTGGTTGCGCCACGGATAGGCGCCGGGCTTGATGGTGGTGAAGCGGTAGCGGCCGTGGTCGTCGGTCAGCACCTGGCCGGTGCCGGTGAAGTTGGGATCCAGCGGCGCGTCGTGCTGGTCGCCGGCGTGCAGGTAGCGGCCGGCGGCGTTGCACTGCCACACCTCGACCACGCTGTTGCGCACCGGCTTGCCGTTCTCGTCGAGCAGGCGCCCGCTGACGATGATGCGCTCACCCAGCGGCGCGCCGGGGAAGCCGGCGGTGAGATCGGCGGCGTGTTCGCCCAGGGTGGTGCGGTCCAGGGTCGGGCCGGTCGCTTCGGACAGGGTCAGCGGGATCGCGATCGGATCGCGGGTCGGGCCGCGCGCGCCGGTGGAGGCGTAGGGCGGGTGCAGGTAGGCCGGCTGCGTCCCGGGGTACGGGCGGCGATAGCCGAGCAGGGGATCGATGGGGGTGTCGTCGCGCATCGTGCGGTCTCGCTGGCTCCGCGCGGAGCCGGTTGGCTGGAAGAATGATGCAGGCGTATGCGGCGCAGCGTCGATGGGGCGAGCGGCTACAGCCGCTCGATCGCCAGCGCCACGCCCTGGCCGACGCCGATGCACATGGTCGCCAGACCGCGGCGACCACCGCTGGCCTCGAGCTGGCGCAGCAGGGTCAGGGCGAGGCGCGCGCCGCTCATGCCCAGCGGATGACCGAGCGCGATCGCGCCGCCGTTGGCGTTGACGTGTGCGGCATCGTCGGCGACGCCGAGTTCGCGCAGGCAGGCCAGGCCCTGCGCGGCAAACGCCTCGTTGAGTTCGATCGCATCGAAGTCGCCGATGGACAGCCCCAGCCGCGCCAGCAGCTTGCGCGTGGCCGGCACCGGGCCGATGCCCATGTAGGCCGGCTCCACGCCGGCACTGGCGAAGCCCAGCACGCGTGCACGCGGGGTCAGGCCCAGCGCCTGCACCTGCGCGGCGCTGGCCAGCAGCAGCGCGGCGGCGCCGTCGTTGATGCCCGAGGCATTGCCGGCGGTGACCGTGCCGGGCTGGCGGAAGATCGGCTTGAGCCTGGCCAGCGCCTCGAGTGTGGTGTCGGCGCGCGGATGCTCGTCGACACCGACCTCGATGGTCTCGCCGCGCTTCCTTCCCGGGGCGGTCACCGGCACGATCTCGCCGTCGAAGAAACCGGCGGCCTGCGCGGCCGCGGTGCGCTGCTGGCTGCGCAGGGCGAAGGCGTCCTGGTCCTCGCGCGAGATGCCGTAGCGTGCGGCCACGTTCTCGGCGGTCTCGCCCATCAGCTCCACGCCATACAGTTGCTGCAGCTTCGGATTGACGAAGCGCCAGCCCATGGTGGTGTCTTCGAGCTGCTGGTTGCGGGCGAAGGCGCTGTCGGCCTTGCCCATCACCCACGGCGCGCGCGACATCGACTCGACGCCGCCGGCGATGGCCAGGCCCAGCTCGCCGGCGCGGATGCCGCGCGCGACGGTGCCGATGGCATCCAGGCCAGAGCCGCACAGGCGGTTGACCGTGCTGCCCGGCACGCCGAACGGCAGGCCCGCCAGCAGCAGGCTCATGCGCGCGACGTTGCGGTTGTCCTCGCCGGCCTGGTTGGCGCAGCCCAGGTAGACGTCGTCGAGTTGCGCCGGATCCAGCTGCGGCTGCCGCGCCAGCAGCGCCTGCAGCGGCACCGCGCCGAGGTCGTCCGCGCGCACCCCGGCCAGGGCGCCGCCGTAGCGGCCGATCGGCGTGCGAACGCCGTCGATGATGTAGGCCTCGTTCATGCCGCCTCCGTGGAATCGGCCAGGGTCAGCGCCAGCCCGGTGGCCTGGCGCAGGTCGTCCAGGCTCACGCCTTCGACCAGTTCGAGCACGCGCGCGCCGTCCGGCCCCAGCGCGAACACGCCCAGGTCGGTGTATACCCGCGAGACGCAGCGCAGTCCGGTCAACGGATAGCTGCAGGCGTTCACCAGCTTGGGCTCGCCGCGCTTGGTCAGCAGCTCCATCATCACGTAGACCTGCTTGGCGCCGATCGCCAGATCCATCGCGCCGCCGACCGCAGGGATGGCATCGGCCGCGCCGGTGCTCCAGTTGGCCAGGTCGCCATGCACCGACACCTGGAACGCGCCGAGCACGCACACGTCCAAGCGCCCGCTGCGCATCATCGCGAACGAGTCGGCGTGGTGGAAATAGCAGCCGCCGGTCAGCAGCGTCACCGGCTGCTTGCCGGCGTTGATCAGGTCCAGGTCCTCCTGCCCCGGCGGCGGCGCCGGCCCCATGCCGAGCAGGCCGTTCTCGCTGTGCAGGAAGATCTCCTTGTCCGCCGGCAGGAAGTTGGCCACCGCGGTCGGCAGGCCGATGCCCAGGTTGACGTAGGCGCCCTCGGGGATGTCGCGCGCCACCCGCGCAGCCAGCGCGTTGCGGTCGATGCCGCGCCCGTTCAATGCGTGCATGCGCCCTCCTGTGCGGTGGCCACCGCCACCACGCGTTGCACGAAGATGCCCGGCGTCACCACCGCTTCCGGGTCCAGTGCGCCGAGTTCCACCACTTGCTCCACCTGCACGATCGCGCAGGTCGCGGCCATCGCCATCAGCGGGCCGAAGTTGCGCGCGGTCTTGCGGTACACCAGGTTGCCCCAGCGGTCGCCGTGGTGCGCCTTGATCAGCGCGAAATCGGCGCGGATCGGATACTCCAGCACGTAGTGGCGGCCATCGATCTCGCGGGTCTCCTTGCCGGCGGCCAGCTCGGTGCCGTAGCCGGTCGGGGTGAAGATCGCACCCAGGCCGTTGCCGGCCGCGTGGATGCGCGCGGCCAGGTTGCCCTGCGGCACCAGCTCCAGTTCCAGCTCGCCGGCGCGGTAGGCCGCGTCGAAGTGCTGCGAGTCGCTCTGCCGCGGGAACGAGCACACAATCTTGCGCACGCGCTTGTGCTTGATCAGCGCGGCCAGCCCGGTCTCGCCGTTGCCGGCGTTGTTGTTGACGATGGTCAGCTCGCGCGCGCCCTGCGCGATCAGTGCATCGATCAGCGCATCGGGCATGCCCGCAGTACCGAAGCCGCCGATCATCACCGTGGCGCCATCGTGGATGTCGGCCACTGCGTCGGCGCACGAAGCCAGGGTCTTGTCGATCATCGGCGCCGCTCCGCCGTCGCCGGCCAGGGGCACAGCGCACAGGGGCGCAGGCGCATTACGGGGTCTGCCACGACATCCTCCTCCAGGTCGCTTCGGGAGGCCACGTTAGGCCCGCTCCGGCGGGCGGTCAATCCGATTATCGGATGCATAGTTCGATAAACGAACAATTTAACGCCATGGCAACGGCGTGCCGGTCCCGCCCTGTTGTATACATTCCGCCGTCGCCCCGCATCGGGCGACGGCGCGATGGCATTGCGCATTCGCCATCGGCCCGCAACACGCAAGGATCTTCCCCAGCCTGTTGTATACACAATCGAGGTCGCCGCCATGCAGTCGTCCGCTCCGGCATTTCCGCTCAATGCCTGGTACGCCATCGCCTGGGATCACGAGGTCAAGCACGCGCTGCTGCCGCGCAAGGTGTGCAATCTGGACATCGTGCTGTACCGCACCAGCAGCGGCCGCGTCGCCGCGCTCGAGGACGCCTGCTGGCATCGGCTGGTGCCGCTGTCGATGGGCCGGCTGCGCGGCGACGACGTGGTCTGTGGCTATCACGGCCTGGTCTACGACACGAACGGGCGCTGCGTGCACATGCCCTCGCAGGACACGATCAACCCGTCCGCCTGCGTGCGCCGCTTCCCCACCGTGGAACGGCACCGCTACGTCTGGGTGTGGCCGGGCGATGCGGCGCTGGCCGACCCCGCACTGGTGCCGGACCTGCACTGGAACGACGACCCGGCCTGGGCCGGCGATGGCCGCACCATCCACGTCAAGTGCGACTACCGGCTGGTGCTGGACAACCTGATGGACCTGACCCACGAGACCTTCGTGCACGGCTCCAGCATCGGCCAGGACGAGGTCGCCGAGGCGCCGTTCGACGTGGTCCATGGCGAACGCAGCACGGTGGTCTCGCGCTGGATGCTGGACATCGACCCGCCGCCGTTCTGGGCCTGGCAGATCGAACATGCGCACGGCTACCGCGGCAAGGTCGACCGCTGGCAGATCATCCGCTTCGAGGCGCCCTGCACCATCGCCATCGATGTGGGCGTGGCGGTGGCCGGCAGCGGCGCGCCGCAGGGCGACCGCTCGCGCGGGGTCAACGGCTACGTGCTCAACACCATCACCCCGGAAACCGATCGCACGTGCCACTACTTCTGGGCATTCGCGCGCAACCATTCGTTGCACGAGCAGTCGATCACCACGCGCCTGCGCGACGGCGTCAGCGGTGTGTTCGGCGAGGACGAGCTGATCCTGGAAGCGCAGCAGCGCGCCATCGACGCGCATCCGGACCACGTGTTCTACAACCTCAACGTCGATGCCGGCGGCATGTGGGCGCGGCGGCTGATCGAGCGCATGGTCGCCGCCGAGCAGCGCAACCAGGACCTGCAGCTGCGCATGGTCGGATGAACCGCCGCCAGGATCCCGGAGCCACCGCCATGTCCGCCGCGCATCCGTTCCGCTCCAGTGCCGCGCAGACCACCCGCGCCCTGCTCGAAGTGCGCGAGCTGATCCTGGCCGGCGCCCTGCCCGCCGGCGAGCGCCTGTCCGAGGTCGCGCTGGTGGAGCGCCTGGGCGTCTCGCGCACGCCGGTGCGCGCCGCCCTGCAGCGACTAGCCGAGGAAGGCCTGGTGCAGCCGCTGCGTGGCGGCGGCTACGCGGTGCAGGCGTTCGACGAGGCCGATGTGGACGACGCCATCGAACTGCGCGGCACCCTGGAAGGGCTGGCCGCGCGCCGCGCGGCCGAGCGCGGTGCCGAGCCGGCCTTGCTGGCGCGGGCGCAGGCGTTGCTGGCGCAGATCGACGCCGTCCTGGCGGCGCGACCGCTGAGCGAGGAGGCCTTCGCCCGCTATGTCGATTGCAACGCGCAATGGCATGCCCTGTTGTTCGAGATGGCCGGCAGTGCGCTGCTCTCACGCGAGTTCGCGCGCGTCGCGCAGTTGCCGTTCGCCTCGCCGAGCAGCTTCGTGCTCGAACGCGGCCAGGCCGCCACCGTGCTGTCGATCGCGCAGGACCAGCACCGTCAGGTGCTGGACGCGATCGTGCGCCGCGAAGGCGCGCGCGCCGAAGCGCTGATGCGCGAACACGCGCGGCTGGCGCAACGCAACGCCCACCACGCCCTGCACGACCAGAACACGCTGGGCCAGATCCCCGGCAGCCGCCTGCTGCGGCGCCGCCCACCCACCTGATCGCGGCGCACAGACGCCCGTCTCCCCTTCCCGCCTGCCGGACCCCGCCATGCGCAAAGACACCCAGTGGACCACCGCCCGCGTCGTCGCCGTCGCCACGCCGTGCCAGGACGTGCGCGAGATCGTCCTCGATCCCGGTCGCGCCAGCCGCTCCTTTAGCGTGGGCAGCCACCTCGACGTGCGCGTGCGCATCGGCGAGGCCTGGCACGAGCGCTCCTACTCGCTGGTCGGCGAACCCGCCGCAGACGGCCACTACCGCATCGCGGTGCGCGCGGTGCCAGGCAGCCGCGGCGGGTCGCGCGCGATGTGGACGCTGGCGCCAGGCGACCAACTGGAGATTTCCTCTCCCAACAACCACTTCGCGCTGGACGAGACCGCCGAGCACATCGTGCTGGTCGCCGGCGGCATCGGCATCACCCCGATCCTGGGCATGGCGCAACGGCTGGCGCGCGGACACATCCCGTTCCAACTGCTCTACGCCGGCCGCAGCCGCGCCAGCATGGCCTACCTGGAGCATCTGCAGGATCTGCTGGGCGAGCGCCTGCAGTTGTTCTGCCCGGAGCATCTGGGCCAGCTCGAGCTGGCCGCGCGGATCGCGCAGTGGCCGCGCAACGCCGACGTCTACGCCTGCGGCCCGCTGCCGCTGCTGGACGAACTGCGGCAGCGCTGGCGCGACGACGGCCGCGCGCGTGCGCGCCTGCATTTCGAGACCTTCGGCAACAGCGGCAACGCACCGGCGCAGCCGTTCGTGGTGCAGGTACCGGCGCTGGGCAAGACCGTGCAGGTCGCCGAGAACGAGTCGCTGCTGGATGCGCTGAGCGCGGCCGGCGTGGAAGTCATGGCCGACTGCCGCCGCGGCGAATGCGGCCTGTGCGTGGTCGAGGTGCTGGACGCGGCCGCGCCGCTGGACCACCGCGACGTGTTCCTCAGCGACGAACAGCGCCACAGCAACCGCAAGCTGTGCGCCTGCGTCTCGCGCGCGCTCGGCGGCAGCGTCAGCATCGACACCGGCTACCGCGCCGACGCGTTCTGACGCCTGCGCGCATTCCCCTCGCAGCGCGCAGGCGCCGTCCACGCGGGTGGACGGCGCCTGCCAGCGATCAACGCGCGCGACGCGACCTCACTTGGTCGCCGCGTCCCAATGCTCCTGGATCTTGCCGTTCTGGATGCGGAACATGTCGAACCAGGTGGTGGTGTAGGTCTTGCTGGCGTCCTTGGGATCGGGCAGCGTGCGCACCGACACCAGGGTCACGTAGTCGCCCTCGGCCAGGATCGCCACCAGCGGCAACTGCACGCGCGGCCGGATCGGCGTCGGCTTGACGAAGGAGGTCAGGAACGCCAGGAACGCATCGCGGCCGTTGGCCACGTTCGGGTTGTGCTGGATGTAATCCTTGGCCATGTACATCGGCGCATATTCGGTGTGCCCGGCTTCGAACACGATGCGCCAGAAGTCGTAGACCAGGCGCTTGTTGGCGGTGGTGCGCCAGTCCTCGCCGTGCAGCAGCTGCGCGTGGTTGGGATTGGCGGTGACCGCGGTCTGCGCGAACGCGGACGCGACCGGGAGCGCAAGCAGCAGCGCCAGCAGACAGGCCTGAAAACGGATCTTCATGGAAGACTCTCCGATGGGGGAACAGGGGGAATGCGCAGTGCCGCTGCGCTACCGCGATGCGCGGCAACGTCGGCACCGGCGCGGCTGCAGCGTAGCAACGCGCCGTGCCTGCGCGAGGCAGTAAATCGCGAAAAGCACGCGGATTTACCGGCTTTTTTCCTGGTCTGGGAGAATCGCCACAGTTACCTCGATATCAGAAATGGCGCGGTAACACGCACCTGAAGGTGCGCATGCAGTGCATGGCGCCGCGATGTGTTGGCGCTCTGCACCCTCATCCATCGGCGCGCCTGATCGCCGTCATCGATCGCAATGACCGACGGCTCTTCTGTCGAGAGTGGGAATTCGGAATTCGGGATTGAAAGAAAGCGGAGAAAGGACACCATCGACGTGCGCAGGGGAACCGGGACGCGGCTTTACGAATCCCCAATCCCGACTCCCCAATCCCCCCGCTAAAGCGCCAACGGCAATCCCGCGTAATTCTCGGCAATGGTCGCGCGTCCGGCGGCACTGCCGAGCAGGTAGTCCAGTTCTGCATCGTGCAGGCGCCGGCTGAACGCGTCCTCGTCCGGGAAGCGATGCAGCATCGTGGTCATCCACCAGGAAAAGCGCTCGGCCTTCCACACGCGCTGCAGGGCCAGTTCCGAATAGCGCTGCAGCGGCGCGTCGCTGCGCTCCTGCTGCGCCTGCGCGAACAGGTGAGCGAGCAGGCCGACATCGCCGGCCGCCAGGTTCAACCCCTTGGCGCCGGTCGGCGGCACGATGTGCGCGGCATCCCCTGCGAGGAACAGGCGGCCGTACTGCATCGGTTCGGCGACGTAACTGCGCAGCGGCGCGATGCTCTTCTCCAGCGACGGACCGGTGACCATCGCCTGCGCCACGTCGTCGGGCAGACGCCGGCGCAGTTCGTCCCAGAAGCGATCGTCCGACCAGTCCTCCACCCGCTCGTCCGCCGGCACCTGCACGTAGTAGCGGGTGCGGGTGGGAGAACGCATGCTGCACAGCGCGAAACCACGCGCATTGCGCGCATAGATCAGTTCGTCGGCCACCGGCGGAGTGTCGGCCAGCACGCCCAGCCAGCCGAACGGATAGATCCGCTCGTACACACGCAGCACCTCGGCCGGGATCGCGCGGCGGCTGACCCCGTGGAAGCCGTCGCAGCCGACCACGTAGTCGCAATCCAGGCGCTGCGTGACGCCATCCTGCACGAAGCTCAGCCACGGCTGCAGCCCGGCGATGTCGTGCAACTGCACATCCTCGACGGAATAGAGGGTGGCGGCGCCGGCGGCGCGGCGTGCGTCCATCAGGTCGCGGGTCACTTCGGTCTGGCCGTAGACGGTGACCGCACGGCCACCGGTCGCCGCGCTCAGTTCGATGCGTTCGCGGCGCTGCTCCAGCGCCAGCTCGAAGCCATGGTGGACGATGCCTTCGCGCTGCATGCGCGCGCCGGCACCGGCGGCGCACAGCAGGTCGGCGGTGCCCTGCTCCAGCACACCGGCACGGATCCGCGACAGCACGTGTTCCGACGTCTGCCGCTCGACGATGACGGTGTCGATGCCGTGGCCGTGCAGCAACTGCCCGAGCAGCAGCCCGGCCGGGCCGGCGCCGACGATGGCGACCTGGGTACGCATACGTCCTCCGAAGAATGGGACAGACCCACAGTGTTCCGGTTGCGGCGTGCCGAGGACATGGATCATCGCGACCGATTCCGGTACTTTTCGCCGATGCCCCGCACTGCCTCCGCCGCTGTCGCATCGCCCGCCGTGGTCCCGGCCTTCCGCCTGTACGGCGAGACCGGCGACAGAGGAACATCGGACCTGTTGCACTGGGAATCCATCGCCGCGCGCAGCCGCCTGCACGACTGGCACATCCGCCCGCACCGCCACGGCGATCTGCTGCAACTGCTGTATCTGCAACGCGGCAGTGCCGGCCTGCACTTGGACGGAACGCAGCAGCGCCTGCGCGGGCCATGCATGCTGCTGTTGCCGCCGCTGTGCGTGCACGGCTTCCGTTTCCAGCGCAACGTGCGCGGCCATGTCGTGACCGTGTCGGCGCCGCTGCGGCAGCGCCTGGCGGCGCAATGGCCGAATCTGGACGAAGCGCTGGCGCGGCCGCTGTGCCTGCCCGCCGGCGATCAGCAAGCGATGCTGGACGCCTGCTTCGCCGCCATCGCCGCCGAACACACACAGCACCGCCCCGGCCGCGAGCCGATGCTGCAGGCGCTGGTCACGCAGGCCTTGCTGTGGGCGGCGCGCGGCGCGCTGGCGGATGCCCATCGCGATCCGCACGATGCCGACCGCGGCGCGCGCCACGTGCGCGCCTATAGCGCGCTGATCGACGCGCATTACCGGGAACATTGGCCCCTGGCCCGCTATGCCGACCGGCTCGGGCTGAGCCGCAGCCATCTCAACGCGCTGTGCCGGCGCCTGGCCGGCGCCTCGGCGTTGGAGTTGCTGCAGCGGCGGATCATGCTCGAAGCGCGACGCAGCCTGGTCTACACCACCTTGACCGTGCAGCAGCTCGCGGAAGTCCTGGGCTATGCCGATGCGGCGTATTTCAGCCGCTGCTTCCGCCGGCATGCGGGATGTTCGCCGATCCAGTTCCGGCAGCGCGCGCAGGGGTGACACGACCCGCAGCCAGTACGGAGATCGCGGTGCGGTCGCTTTACTGTGGGAGGGACTTCAGTCCCGACGCGTGATCGATGATCGACCAGTCCCGCTTCGTTCGTCGCGGCTGAGATGGCGAGTCACCGCAGAAGCGTCGGGACTGAAGTCCCTCCCACAATGCAGTGTCGGCGCCGGTGCCGGTGCCAGGGCCCTATTGGCCGCACGTAGCTCAACACGCACGCAACGGAACAATCATCTCTCCCGCAATCAATGCATCCACGAGCACAGCCGGGCGCCACATCGACGCCCGGCGACTTGTCCTCAGAACGGATACTGCGGCGCGCTGTCCTGGATCGTCACCCACTGCCAGTGCGTGTACTGGCCCCAGTCGGCCGGGCCGCCCATGCTGGTGCCGTTGCCGGAGGCGCCGGTGCCGCCGAAGGGATTGGTGACTTCGTCGGCCACGGTCTGGTCGTTGATGTGCAGCAGGCCGGTGTGCAGGCGCTCGCCCAACGCCATCGCGCGACCGACCGACGCCGACAGGATGCCGGCCGACAGGCCGTACTCGGTCTGGTTGGCCAGCGCCACCGCCTCGTCGTCGCTGTCGAAGGCGATGACGTTGGCGACCGGGCCGAACACTTCCTCCTCGAACGCCGGCATGCCCGGCTGCACGTTCGACAGCACCGTGGCCGCATAGAACAGCCCCTCGTGGGTGCCGCCGGCCTCGACCACGGCGCCCGCCGCCACCGAGGCATCGACCACGTCCTTGACGTGCTGCAGCTGGCGCTGGTCGATGATCGGACCGAGTGCCACGTGTGCGGTGGCCGGGTCGCCAACCGGCAGGTGCCGTGCCTTCTCCGCCAGGCGCCGGGTCAGTTCGGCGGCGATGCTGCGCTGGACCAGCACGCGGCCGGTGGCCATGCAGATCTGGCCCTGGTGGAAGTACGCGCCGAAGGCGATCGCCGACACCGCCTTGTCCAGGTCGGCATCGTCGAGCACGATCAACGAGTTCTTGCCGCCCAGTTCCAGCGCGGTCTTCTTCAGGTGCTTGCCGGCCAGCTCGCCGATGCGGCGGCCGGCGGCAGTGGAACCGGTGAACGCGATCATCGGCACGCCCGGCGCTTCGACCAGCGCCTGGCCGGCATCCGCGCCGCCTGGCAGCACGTGCAGCAGGCCCTTCGGCAGGCCGGCCTGCTGCAGCACCTCGGCGATGACGAAACCGCCGGCGTACGGCGTACGCGGATCCGGCTTGAGCACCACCGCGTTGCCCACCGCCAACGCCGGCGCCACCGAACGCAGCGACAGCACCAGCGGGAAGTTGAACGGCGAGATCACCCCGACCACGCCCAGCGGCAGGCGTCGCGCCAGGCTCAGCCGGCCCGGCGCGGTCGGCAGCACCTGGCCCTGCGCCTGCAGCGGCATCGCCGCGGCCTGCTGCAGCAGCACGATCGCCTCGCGCACCTCGTGCTCGCCCTTGGGCAGGATGCCGCCGGTCTCGCGGGCGATCAGCGCTGCGGCCGCGGCCGCATGCTGCTGCAATACCTGCGCGGCGCGATGGAACACGGCCGCGCGCTCGCGCGGCGGCGTGGCCGCCCAGGCGCGTTGCGCGTCGCGCGCCTGGGCTACCGCCGCGGCCACGTCGGCGGCATTGGCCTGGCCTACGCGGTGCAGCGGCGTGCCGCTGCCCGGTTCGATCACCTCAAGGACGCCGCCCTGGGCGGCGACCCACTCGCCGTTGAAGATGCGCTCGCTCCAGGTGGATGCGGCGGCCAGGGGTTCGGTGCTGTGCATGCTGTGTACTCTCGTGGAAAGAGGAAGAAAGAGTGGTTCAGAGGGCGGTGGCGGCCAGGCCGCCATCCACCGGCAGGTTGACGCCGTTGATCCAGCGCGCCGCATCGGAGGCGAGGAACACCACCGCTTCGGCGACCTCGTCGGCATAGGCCGGGCGCTTCATCTTGCCGGCATCGGCCTGGACCCGCTCGGGCCCGAGCATGGTGACGAAATCGCCCAGGATCGGCGTGAACACCGGACCGGGCGCGACGCTGTTGACCCGCACCGAATGCGCGGCGAACCAGTCGCGCGAGCGCAGCAGCGTCCACACGATCAGCGCTTCCTTGAAGTACTGGTAGCAGGTCGCCTGCGGCACCGGATGCGCCGCCAGCCAGTCGCTGCCGGCGGCGTAGCTGTCGGCGGCGGCCAGCTGCTTGTGCAGGTCCAGCCGCTGCGGCCACTCGGCGCCGAGGATGGAGGCGATGTTGATGATGCTGCCGCCGGGCACGATGCGCGGCAGCAACGCCTGGCTGAGGTGGCGCAGGCCCAGGTAGTTGACCTTCGCCACCACGTCCACCGGCGCGGTGCCGGGCACGCCGGCGATGTTGGCCAGCGCATCGATGCGCTCGGGCAGCTGCGCCACCAGCGCGTCGATCGAGGCCGGGTCGCCCAGATCGGCCTGGTGGAAGCCGTGCAGGGTCATGTTGACCGGCTGGCGGTCGATGCCGATCACGGTGGCGCCGTGGAAGCGCGCCAGGCGCGCGACCTCGGCGCCGATGCCGGAGGCCACGCCGGTGACGAGGATTGTCTTGTTGTGCAGGTTCATGGCAGCGCGTGTCCGTTGCGAAGTTGGTCAGAAGACGTGGATGTACTGGACGTTGACGTTGTGGCCGGAGGGCGCGTTCTTGACCTCCACCGGCATGTAGAAGTTGGCGTTGAAGATGTTCTTCTGGTCGATCCGCCAGGACAGGCCGGGGCCCAGGTAGAACTGGGTCTGCTTGCTGTCGGCGACGCGCTGGCCATTGGTGCGGTTGTCGCGCAACTGCTTGAGGTAGTAGCCGTTGATGCCCAGGTGCAGGTCCTTGACCACTTCCAGCGAGCTGGCGAAGTTGAGCCACGCCGCGTCGCCGGCCTGGCCGTTGCGGAACACGAAACCGTCGCCCTGCGGCACGTTGGAGGCCTTGTCGGCGCGGAAGTTGTAAATGTAGTTAAGCCGTCCGCTGATTTCCCAGCGCGGCGTCGGCAGGATGCTGAACGCCCAGCTCGGCAGCACCGACCAGTAGCCCGCGCCCTGGTTGACGTCGCGGTTGCGGTCGAACTTGCCGATCGGCGCCAGCACATCCAGTTCGAAGCGTTGCGAGAACACCGGGCGGCCATTGCGGATCACCGGTGCCATCTGCAGGTAGGGGCCGATGGTCAGGTCGCCCAGGCCGGCGCCGTTGTCGCGCAGCGCCACCGGGCTGTCGTACGCGAACGACGTATCCAGATCGACCAGCGCTGCCAGTGCAGTGATGCCGAGGGAGCCGCCGAACAGCTTGTGGTCGCTGAGGTAGGCGACCTGGGTGACCCACACCGAGGAGCCGATGTGCGGATCGCGGAACACCGGCACGTCGTCGCCGTGCGCGTCCTTGATCGCGTCGAAGTCGTAGCGGCGCAGGTACTGGATCGCGGTCCAGCCCGGGTTGGGCTTGCTGAAACCGTCGAAGAAGCTGGTGCCACCGGTATTGATGCCGGTCGGCAAGGTGGCGCTCTGCGGCACCGATTGCGCGGCCGCCGGTGCGACCCAGGCGATGGCCAGCACGGCGAGCAGAGACAGGCGCGCAGGGGCACGCGGCGACGAGGGGACACGGTAGCGGACACGCTTCACGGGCAGGCACTCCAAGCGAAAGGGGAACGGCGGGGTGCGGGGGGACAGGAACGCGAACACGCAGCGCGCGCAGGGCGCGACCACGCGGCGACGCACGCCGTCAGCGGGACGCTTGCGGCGAGTCGGGAATCAGCGAGAAAGAAGGGCGGACGGCAAGAACCAGCCGCGCCGCAGGGGGCCGCTACAGGCGGTCGAGCGCGTCCAGCCGGTCCAGCGCCTGCAGCAGCGCGCGTGCCGAGGTCGCGCCGAGGGCGGTGCCGAGCTGCTGCTCCATGCGCACCACTTCGGCTTCGGCCTGCGCCAGCAGCGCCGTGCCGGCGGTGGTCAGATGCAGATGCTGCATGCGCCGGTCCTGGCGCCCGCGCACCTGCCGCAGCAGTTTGCGCTTGACCAGGCGCGCGACCACGATCGCCAGGTTCGGCGGCGACACGCTCAACACCTCGCCCAGCTGCCGCTGGTTGATGCCGGGATTGGCGTCCACCAGCACCAGCAGCGAATACTCCACCGGCTTCAGCTCGAAGGCGCGCACGCAGTCCTGGAACAGGCGCCGCACCTGCAGTTCGGTGCGGGTGATGCGGTAGCCGATCAGGCTGGTCAGGCGTCGCTGGTCCACGCTGTCCGCCGTGTGCGGATCGGCGGGCAACGCGCTGTTGGACATCTCGGGACTCGGTTTCGAACTCACTGCGCTTCCTGCATGGGGCGTCCTGCGGCCAGGTCACGGCGGCTGCGCACGCATCCGTCGGCGCCGGCCGGCGGTGCCGTCGCCATTGCATTGTAGGGGCATGGCCGCGCATGGTCACAACGCCGCGTCCACGCGCCGCAGCAGCGCCCGGTACGGCGCGGCGGCGGTCCATAGGCACAGCGCGCCGAGCAGCGCCGCACCCATGCACACCACGCCCAGCGACAGCCCGACCTGGCGCTCGTCGGCGAGCACGTGGTCGGTGCCCAGCGCCACCAGGTACGGCCCCAGGCCCAGCCCGATCAGGTTGACCAGCAGCAGGTAGATCGAGGTGACCTGGCCGCGCAGGCGATTGGGGGTGACCGCCTGCAGGATCGCCGGCGCCAGCGCCACCGGCATACCCAGCACGAACGTGGTCAGCGCGATCGCCGCCAGCGCCGGCCACGGCCCTGGTGCCACCGCGAACAGCGCACTGCTGATCACCAGCAGCACGGCGCCGACCAGCGAGATCTTCAGTGCCGCGTCGCGGCTGCCGCGTACGGCCAGACGGTCGGCCAGAAAGCCGCTGAACAGCATGCCGGCGATGCCGAAGGTGAGGATGATGATGCCGTAGGCCGGGCCGATCTCGCCCGGGGTCCACTGCCAGCGGCGGATGAAGGTGGCCGGCAACCAGGCGGTGATGCCGAAGGTGATCATCGCGATCACGCCGTTGGCCAGGAACAGCGCCAGGTACACCCGCGCGTTGTCACGCAGGTGGCTCAGGTCCGGGCGCACGCTCGGCACCGCGGCGGCCTGCTCGCGCCGCGCCGGCTCGCGCACCGTGGCCATCAGCGCGATCACCGCCAGCCCGGGCAGCGCGACCAGGATGAAGGCCGCCTGCCAGGGCCGGAAGCTGCCCAGCAGCGGCAGCAGCACCGTGCTCTCCTTGCTGGTGGCCGCGATCACCAGGCCGCCGACGATGAACGCCGCCGCCGAGCCGATGTAGACGCCGGAGGTGTACACGCTCATCGCCCGCGCGCGTTTTTCCGGCGGGAAGTAGTCGGCCAGCATCGAGTACGCCGCCGGCGACAGCGAGGCCTCGCCGACACCGACGAACACCCGCGCCAGGAACAGGGTGAAGAAGCTGGTGACGTAGGCGCCGGCGGCGGTCGCCGCGATCCATACCACCACGCCGAGCACGATCAGGTTGCGGCGGTTGCGGCGGTCGGCGACGCGGCCGAGCATCACCCCGATCAGCGTGTAGAACACCGCGAAGGCGAAGCCGTGGACCAGGCTGAAGGCCGAGTCGGACAGCTGCAGGTCGCGCTTGATCGGCTGCACCAGCAATCCGAGGATCTGCCGGTCGACGAAGGACAGCGTGTAGGCCAGCAACAGCACGATGGTGACGTACCACGCATACAGCGGGCGGTACGGCGCAGACGATGGCAGCGGATCGCGCATGGAAAGGCTCCGGCTCAGAAGCGCAGGGTCAGGAAGGGGGCGATGTAGAAGTAGTCGCGGCCGCGCACCGGTCCCTCGCGCAGGAACGGCCCGGCCTGGGTGTAGTGGGCGTACACGTCCAGGCTGGCGAAGGCGTTGAAGCGATACTTCACCCACAGCACCGAGCGCGTGCCGATGTCGCGCGCATCGTTGGCGTCGCCCGGCTGCAGCACCCGCCAGCCGGCCGCGTACACGCCGTCGTGCAGGCTCTGCCGCTGCAGCTTGAGCACGTACATGTCGATCCACAGCCGCTCGCTGGGACGCAGCACCAGTTCCGGACCGATGGCGCGCACGTTGCTGCTGATCATGCTGCCGTCGAACACCGAGGCGCGCGCGTACAGGCCGTTGAAGGTGTTCAGTTCGCCATCGCGCGGATCGCGATCGCCGGACGAGACCTCCATGCGCCAGCCCAGGCGTGGCGTCCACGTCGTCGTGGCGAAGGTATAGCCGCCGAACAGCGTGCCCTGCCAGGCGCGCACGCGCTGGCCGGCGAACCGGCCGCGCTGGCCGATCAGCTCCAGGTCGTAGTCCCAGCCCTGCACCGCGCCGCTCAGGCGCGTGGACAAGGTGTGCCGATGCTCCTCGCCGACCACCCCGCCATAGCGACGCCCGTCCTGCACGGTGTCCAGGTACAGCGTCTCCAGCAACGCCGCCTTCGGCTGGCTGGGCGACAGCGGCACTTCGGCATGTGCGCCCCACAGGCGCTGGTCGCGGTTGGTGCGGTCGTCGAAACTGCCGGTACGGGTCAGCACCGGGCGCCCCCACAGCAGGCCGCCGCTCCAGCGCGGCTGCCGGGTCAGCAGGCGCACCGCGTCGAACGGCATGCGCGAATTGGCCGGGTCGCGCGGATCGAGCAGGCGCTGCCAGCCGTAGGCGATCTGCTGGCGGCCGGCGCGCAGGCGCCAGGCCGGCTCCTTCTGCCCGTCGGACAGTTCGACGAAGCCCTGCGCCAGGTCCAGCGGGTTGCGGTCGGTGGCCTGCACCGGCCGTGTCTGCAGGCCAGCCACGCGGCTATCGGCGAGTTCGCCGAACAGACGCACATACGCCGAGGGCCGGTAGTCGGCCCACAAGCGCAGGCGCTGCTGTGCATAGCCGTGCGGATCGGTGGCGAAACGGCCGAAGCCGGCGTGCTCGCGGTAGTCGTACAGCGTGCGGCTCTCGCCGCCGAGGCTGAGCCAGCCATCGCCGACGGGGATGTATTTCCATTTCTCCCAGCCCTGGCGCGGACGCGCCGCCAGCGCCGAATAGTCTTCCTGATCGGCCAGCAGCTTGCCCTGCGGGCCGTTGTTTTCGGCATCGGCCTGGGCGCAGCCGACGCTGCACAACATTGCCAGGCACACGGTACGGGGCGCACGGCGTGCGCGCGCATGAGGCACAGTCATCGATTCCCTCCCAAGTCTCGAAGCCAGTGATGCGAAGGAGCGCGGTCCGCTATCCGGTCGCGCGGCCGAGTGGTGCGGTCATGACGGCGGCGCCGCCACCGCGCCCGGTGCGGTGCCGGCGTAGAGCTGTTCGACCAGCGCCGCCCGCGCGCGCAGCACGTTGCGCTGGTTGATCGAACCCTTGTCGGTGATTTCGCCGGCCTCCAGGTTCGGCGGCTGCTCCAGCCACGCCGCGCGCGCGACATGGCTGGCGCTGCCGGTGGCGCTGCGGTTGAGCGTGTCGAGCAGGCGCTGCAGCCAGGCGCGCACCGGCGGCGCCTGCAGCACCTGCGCCGTCTCGGCCTGCGCCGGCAGCCCGGACAGCGCCTGCAGCGCGTCCAGCCGCGGGAACAGCAGCAGGCCGATGGCGTCGCGGTCGGCACCGGTGACCACCACGTCCTGCACGTACGCAGCACCTTCCATCAGCACCCGCGTGCGCAACGGGCCGACGCTGACGAACACGCCGGAAGACAGCTTGAAATCCTCGGCCAGGCGGCCGTCGAACAACAGGCCGCGCTCGGGATGCTGCGGATCGATCGGCTTGAGCGCGTCGCCGGAGCGGTAGAAGCCTTCCTCGTCGAAGGCCTCGGCGGTCTGCTGCGGCGCGTTCCAGTAACCCGGCATCACGTGCGGCCCGCGGAAGCGCGCTTCCAGCTTGTCGCCGACCGGCACCAGCTTGACCTCGCAGCCCGGTGCCGGCACGCCGACATCGCCGGGGGTATTGCTGGTGCCGTGGGTGAAGGTGCACGACGGCGCGCATTCGGTCATGCCCAGGCCGGCGAGCATGCGGATGCGTTCGCCGCAATGCGCCTCGGCGATGCGCTCCAGGCGGTCCCACACTTCCTGCGACAGCGCCGCGGCGGCGAAGAAGAACATGCGCATGCGCGACAGGAACGTCTCGCGCAGCGCCGCATCCTGTTCCAGCGCCTGCGCCAGTTGTTCCCAGCCGCGCGGCACGCTCAGGTATACGGTGGGCGCGATCTCGCGCAGGTTGCGCAAGGTCTGCTCGAACAGCGCCGGGGTCGGCTTGCCGTCGTCGAGGTAGAAGCTGCCGCCGTTGTATAGGGCGATGCCGATGTTGTGGCTGCCGCCGAAGGTGTGGTTCCACGGCAGCCAGTCGACCAGCACCGGCGTCTCGCCAAGCACCGGAAAGGTCTGCAACAGCATCTGCTGGTTCGCGCACAGCATGCGCTGGGTGGTGATCACCGCCTTGGGCAGCAGGGTGGAGCCAGAGGTGAACAGGAATTTGGCGATGCTGTCCGGGCCGCAGGCGGCGAAAGCGGCATCGGCGGCGTCCAGCGCGCGCGGCGCCAGCAGTTCCTCGAAGCGCAGGCAAGCACGATCGCGCAGGGTGCCGCGCACGCACACTGCCGGTACATCGGTGGGGAACACCGCCGCGATCGCCGGGGCGAATGCGTCGCCGTCGCTGGCGAACAGCAGGCCCGGGCGCAGCACCTCGGCCACATGCCGCAGCTTGGCGAAATCGCGCGACAGCAACGCGTAGCCCGGCGACACCGGGCAGTACGGGATGCCGGCATACATCGCCGCGAACGCGAGCTGCAGGTGTTCCAGATCGTTGCCCGACAGGATCGCCAGCGGCCGTTGCGCCGACAGGCCCATGTCCAGCAGGTGCGCGGCGATGCGGCGGGTGCGCTCGAGCATCTGCGCGTAGCTCAGCCGCCGCCACTGCCCGGCGTCGTCGCGCTGCGCCACGAAGGTCGCCTCGGGGGTGTGCAGCGCCCAGTGCTGCAGGCGCTGCAGCAGGTGCCTGGGCAGCGGCGCCAGCGGTTCGCGCGCGCGCAGGCGCAGCACGCCGTCGGTATCGCGGTGGACCTCGGTATCCGCGTGGCTCAGTCCGACAGGACGGTAGCGCGCGGCGGTGGCAACGGACTCAGCGGCATTCATCGGAACCATCCGGGGGAGAGAGACGGCACGGCGTGCGGCAACGCCGCCGCGGCCCCGCGGGGCCGCAGGCGACGCGACGGGTCAGCGCTTGTAGGTCTGCAGACCGGGCTTGATGGTTTTGTCGTCCAGGAATTGCTTCAGGCCCTGTTGCCGGCCCTTTTCGGGATCGCGGTGATTGGACTGGTCGACCTTGGCGTACAGGTAGTCCTCGTTCTGCTCCCAGGTCAGCTCGCGGCAGCGCTTGAAGCCGTGCTTGGCGAAGCGCAGCACCACCGGGTTCTTCTGCTGCAGTTCCTGCGCCAGCTTGGTCACTTCCTCACGCAGCTGCGCGCGCGGCACGCTGGTGTTGACCAGGCCCATCTGCGCCGCCTCGGTGCCGGTGAAGGTGCGCCCGGTCATGATGTAGAGCATGGCGTTGCGGTGGCCCATGGTGTCGGCGACCGCCTTGCTGACCAGGTTGCCCGGAGGAATGCCCCAGTTGATCTCCGACAGCCCGAACACCGCCTCGTCCGCGGCGATGGCCAGGTCGCAGGCGACCAGCGGCGAGAACGCACCACCGAAGCACCAGCCATTGACCGCGGCGATGGTCGGCTTGCTGTAGAAGCGCAGCAGGCGCCACTGCCACTGCGAGCAGTCGCGGCGCATGCGCTCCTGCACGATCTCTTCCTTGCCGTCGGTCTCGCGGAAGTATTCCTTCAGGTCCATGCCGGCCGACCAGGATTCGCCGGCGCCGGTCAGCACCAGCACCTCGGCGCTGCTGTCCAGCTCCAGCGTCTCCAGCACGTCGATCATTTCGCGATTGAGGGTGGGACTCATCGCGTTGCGCTTGTCCGGCCGGTTCAGGGTGACCCAGGCGATGCCTGCGTCGATCTCGACCTGGACGGTCTGCCAGCGGTCTTGGTAGCTGCTCATGGATAGGCCTGCATAGGGAGGGGGGAGAGAGCGGATCACTTAGGACTGATAATAGTTATAGATCATCATTATTTCGGCGCAAGCTGCAGTGCAGCATGGCGGGCGGCGCTGTGGCGGGAGCATGGCGGCCCGCCCATGGGCGGGGTGACAGCAACCGCGATACGGATTGCTTGGACTCGCGAAGGGAGCAAGCCATCCCAGGACCTTGGATCCGCCGCCACGTCGCCGCGAGTCTTCACGCCCAGCAAACGCAATGCTCACAGGGGGCGTTCAGTCCCGGGTTAGCATCCAGCCCACAGGGGTTCCGTCGACACCGGGGTGATGTGATGCACACCGTCTCCGCGCTTGACCAACCGACCCTCGCTCGCGTCAGCATCGATCTGGACGCCGAGATGGCGTACTGGCAGCAGGCCCATGCCGAGGGCCGTCTCGGCCGCCAGGGCTTCGCCGACTACGCGCAACTGCTGAAGATCGGCTATGACGTGTACCTGGCCTACCCGCGCGCCAACGAGGCGCAGCTGTACCGCGTGCTGCAGGACGCTTATCACCAGTGCGCGCCGATGCTGTCGGTGCCATGGGACGAGGCGCGCTGGCTGGTGCGGCATGCCTGGCAGCACCTGGCGCATTCGGGGCGTTGTCACTGAGGAGCGCCTCGCGCAGCGGGACATCTCGTCGTTGCCCGCGTAGCATCGGCTTCAGCCGCGACGGGCGTTACCGAGAATGCCTGTCGCGGCTGAAGCCGCTCCTACGACGAGGCTTCGGTCGTTACTGAAGGCGCCCACAAGGCGCCGCGTGCCGGCGCAGCGCGACAAACAGGACAGCACACCATCGCGTGCATGGCACACCGCGGCCTGCGCCGCGGGTTTGCTGTCGTGCGCTCCCCCACGCTACATGGTTCAACGCGACGACGTGGGCGGCGAAGCGCTGCGCTCTTTCGCCTCCAGGCGCCCATGGAACGCGTTCGATCCCTTGCCCGGCGCCGTCGCCGCCTCGCCCTCGCTGCGCTTGAGGCGCTGCTTGCGCTGTTCGACCACGCGGCTGGCCAGGGCCACGCGGCGCCCGATCACCATGTCGGTCAGCCAGTCGATCAGGTGGCGCGTGTAGGCGGCCTGGTGCGCTTTTTCGGTCAGCGCATGATCGGCGCCGGCGATCGTGCGCGTGGTCAGCGAACGCGCGTTGGAGAACGCTGCCGCGTAGTTGCGCAGCACCTGCCCGGGCACGATCACGTCGCGCTCGGCCTCCACCAGCAGCACATCGCCACGATAGCGCTGGCAGGCCGCCAGCGCGCGGTTGTCCGCCGGCGTCACCACGCGGTTGCGGTAGGGCATCAGATCGGGATCGCGGTTCAGCGCGACTTTCGGACCGTCCCAGTGCGCGTCCTTGTACAGTGCCGGCGAGCGCAGGGCCAGCCACTCCACCGGCCGCTCCAGCGTCAGCAACGCGGCCAGGTAACCCCCGTAGCTCAGCCCAACGACCGCGAGCGCGTCCGGATCCACCTGCGGCGACGCCGCCAGGCGATCGTAGGCGGCCTTGATGTCGTCCAGGTTCTGCGCGCGCGTCACCGTCTCGCGCATCGCGGCCAGGCCTTCGTGGCCGCGCAGGTCGAAGGTTAGGCACACGCAACCCAGGCCAGCCGCCTCGCGCGCGCGCACCAGATTGTGATGCTGGTTGCCGCCCCAGCCGTGCACGAACAGCACGCCGGGCAGGCGGCTGGTCGGGGTCAGCAAGGTGCCGCTGAGCGCCGCGCCGTCGACCGGGATGTCGATGCTGGAAAGTTCAGCTTCCATGGTCAGGTCACGCTGCGCATGTAGCGGTACTTGGTCAGCAGACCGGTGCGCGGCTCTTCGCCCACGTAGTACACCTGCGCCCCGGCCGGCGGCGGCGGATGCGCGCCATAGCGCTCGACGGTGGCGGCGACCACGCGTTGCAGCGCCGGCGACTGCTGGAACGCAGCGACCGCGGCCAGTTCCGCCGGCGTGGCGCCGCCGACGCGCCAGGACTGCTCGAGGACGCCACAGGCGATGCTGCCATCGGCAAGCAGCCCCTCGATCACGTCGTAGTTGCGGCGCGACGCATAGAAGCCCGGATAGGCCGCAGCCACCAGCCGGTCGTAGTCGCGTGCCTTCAGCACCGCGGTGCGCTGACGTGGCGGCAACGGCTGCGCCAGCAGCGTGTCGAAGGTGCCACGGATCACGTGCAACTCCGAACCGCCGTACGCCTCACGGCCGCTGCCATCGCGGGTGACCGACTGCGTGCCGCAATAGGCGATGGTGATGCCGGCGCAGTGCGTTTCGCCGACGCTGAAAGTGGTCGGCTGCTGCAGGTGCCGTTCCAGCACCACCCCATGCTCGCGCAACGCGTGCGCGGGCAGTGTCGCCAGCGCCGCATCCAGCGCCTGCGCGTCGCCGAGCAGCACCTGTCCGAGCCCACCGACGCCGTGCGGCAGCTTCAGCCGCACCGGGCCGCCGTCGCACAAGCGCGCGTACGCGCGTCGGGCATCGGCAGCGCTGAAGGCGGCGTAGCCCGGCAGCGTGGCGGACGCCAGCGCCGCGCCCAGGTCGGGCTGCCACCCGTCAGGTGACTGCGCATCGATCTCGATCAGCGGATGGCTGATCGCCTTGGTGGCGACGAAGGCGTACGGCACCACACCGCCCAGCAGATCGGCCGCCGCGTGCACGCCGATCTGCTCGGCCTGCGCGGTGGTCAGGGTGTCGTCGGGCACGCAGAACGCACCCGCACCGGCGGCACAGCGCTCGTCGTGCACGGGCAGGTGCATCAGCCGCCCCACTTCGGCAACCACCCAGGCATGCGTGGCTGCCTCGTGGCCCCCGGACACGGTCTCCCGCACCTGGCAGGCGCGGACATTGGCATGCACGGTGGATCGGGCCATGCGGAACGCTCCGTGCGGATTGGAAAGACGCGCTGCCTCAGCCATGGTCGTACCACTGCAGCAGCAACACGGCGGCCGCGGCCAGCGCCAGCAGCGCAGCAACCACGCGCAGCCAGCGGCTGGCGCGCAGTTGCCGCCACCAGGCAGCGGCTTCGGACGTGCCGCTGGCATCGCGCGCGCGTCGACGCTGTGGCGCGGACGCGGAAGGAGGGGCCGCAGACTGGCGGTCGTCGTGACGCATGGCGCAAGGCTGTCGCGCACGCTGTCGCATGGTGGTGAACGCGATGTGGTGTGCGTGTCATCGCGCGCAAACGAGGGCCCGCTGCGCCCGGTCAACCGCATCGTCGCTTCGGTAATGCGCCCGCGCTTGCGGCAAAGACCATGCAGTGCGAGCAGACAGTCAGTGCGAGCAGAACGCGTAGTGCGCCATCACGGTCGCTAGGCGGGGCAGCAGCGCACGAACGTTATGGTCGACACCGTGCTCAGGCCGCAGCCGTCGCCGCGGCATGGTGGGCGGGCAAGCGGGCATCGATCCGATGCTTGCCGGCCAGCGCCTGCATGCCCTGCAGGGTGGCCTGTACCGCACTGGCATAGCCGCTGCGCCACAAGTCGGCGCGCGACTGCCGCGATGCCGCCGCATTCAGCGCCAGTGCGAAGGCCTGCACGCGCGGATCGGCCAGCGCGGCGCGCTCCAGGAAGGGCTGCTCCGGGGCGATGACGTCGACCGGGGCCAGCCAGGCGTCGGCGACCAGTTCGGCCACGCCGGCGCGGTGCGAGAGCTGGTGCATGGCAGTGAGCGTCTCGTGCAGCATTTCCAGGCACGCCCATTGCCACAGCGCGGCCTTGTACTGCGGGTCGGCCTGGTCCAGGGCGGACAAGGCGCCATCGACATGATCGATGCGAAGATCCTGCATGGCCGACTCCACGATACGGCATTGCGATCCGCACATTCTGCGCGGCGAAAGTGAGCGCAACGTGAGTCGTGCGGCGGCAGCGGCAGCGTACAGGCGGTCACAGCGGGCGCGGCGGCAGCCATCGCGTATACTGGCCGCGCGCCTGCTCGCGCCGCTCTCTCACTACGCGCTTCCCATGACGCCACCCTGACACCCGCAGCTTGCATCGGCCCGCCTCGACAGCAGGCCGCAGGTTGTTGGTTTTCCATTGCATACAGCGAGCGCTGCCCTGCGACAGGGCGGTGTCGGGAGCGTTTACCTTGAAGTTTTCCTCTTCCCTGCGCCAGTCCTGGTGCGGCAATCTCCGTGGCGACGTGCTCGCCGGCCTGGTCGTGGCATTGGCGCTGATTCCCGAGGCGATCGCGTTCTCGATCATCGCCGGCGTCGATCCCAAGATCGGCCTCTATGCCGCCTTCTGCATCTGCGTGACCATCGCCTTCGCCGGCGGGCGCCCCGGCATGATTTCCGCCGCCACCGGCGCGATGGCGCTGCTGATGATCGGCCTGGTCAAAGAGCACGGCGTGCCCTATCTGCTCGCGGCCACGCTGCTGACCGGCGTGCTGCAGATCCTGGCCGGGCTGTTCAAGCTCGGCGCGCTGATGCGCTTCGTCTCGCGCTCGGTGATCACCGGCTTCGTCAATGCGCTGGCGATCCTGATCTTCATGGCACAACTGCCCGAACTGATCGGCGTGCCCGTCCCGGTCTACCCGCTGGTCGCGCTGGGTCTGCTGCTGATCTACGGCCTGCCCTGGCTGTCGCGGCGCAGCTTTCCCGGCATCGGCCTGTGGTTGCTGGTGCTGGGCGCCGCCTTGACCGCAGGCAGCATGGCGCCGTGGATGCTGCTGCCGGTCGCCGTGGGTGGCGCCGCGGCGCTGCTGTTCGGGCACCGCTGGACGCGCGGCCTGGCCGTGCCGCCGCCGTTGGTGGCGATCGTGCTGCTGACCGGGCTGGCACTGTACTTCGGCATCCACGTGCCCACCGTCGGCGACAAGGGACAACTGCCCGATCGCCTCCCCAGCCTGCTGCTGCCGGCCGTGCCGTGGACGCTGGAAACGCTGTGGATCGTGTTCCCGGTATCGGCGACGATGGCCGTGGTCGGCCTGCTCGAGTCGATGATGACCGCACAGATCGTCGACGACATGACCGACACGCCCAGCGACAAGAACCGCGAATGCGTGGGCCAGGGCATGGCCAACATCGTCAGCGGCCTGTTCGGCGGCATGGCCGGCTGCGCGATGATCGGGCAATCGGTGATCAACGTGAAGTCCGGCGGGCGCGGCCGCCTGTCCGCGCTGGTCGCCGGCAGCGTGCTGTTGCTGCTGGTGGTGTTCGCCGGCGCCTGGGTGCGGCAGATCCCGATGGCCGCACTGGTGGCGGTGATGATCATGGTCTCGGTGGGCACGTTCAGCTGGCGCTCGCTGGCGCAGTTGCGCACCCATCCGACCAGCTCCAGCGTGGTGATGCTCGGCACCGTCGCGGTGACCGTGGCCACCCACGACCTGGCGCGCGGCGTGCTCACCGGCGTGCTGCTGTCGGCGCTGTTCTTCGCGCGCAAGGTCGGGCGCATGCTGCACATCGCGCGCAGCGAGGACGCCGATGGCGGCCACACCTACCGCATCCGCGGCCAACTGTTCTTCGCCTCGGCCGGCGGCTTCGCCGGTGCCTTCGACTTCGCCCACGCGCCGGCACGGGTCACCCTGGACCTGAGCGACGCGCACGTCTGGGACATCAGCGCGATCGGCGCGCTGGACCAGGTGGTGATGAAATTCCGCCGCCACGGCGCGCAGGTCCAGGTGCTGGGACTGAACCCGGACAGTGCGGCGATGGTCGGGCGGCTGGGCAGACACCAGCGCGATGACGTGGAAAGCGTTTCACTGCATTGAGGCCCGGCCGGGATGATCGTGTCGGCACGGCGCAGCGCGCGGTCACGCCGCGCGCCCGTCCCGCGTGCCGACATGGCGACGACATCGGCCGATTAGCATCGAACTGCTAACGGCCATGCAGGAGATCCGCCGATGTCACTGGACCACTGGCAACTGCCGCCACACGACTGGGTGCCCAACCACCCGTTCCTGCCAGTGCTGCACTACCGGCAGTGCGTCGGCACCCTCGACGCCGACGGCTTCGAGCGGCGCTTCGCCGCGCACGGCTGGCCGCCGCAATGGCGCGACGGCATCTACGACTACCACCACTACCACTCCACCGCGCACGAGGTGCTGGGCGTCGCCCGCGGCAACGCCCGTGTGCTGCTCGGCGGCCCGGGCGGTATCGAGGTCACGCTCGCGGCCGGCGACGCCCTGCTGCTGCGGGCCGGCACCGGCCATTGCCGGCTGTCGGCCAGCGCCGACTTCATGGTCGTCGGCGCCTATCCGGACGGCCAGGACTGGGACATCTGCCGTCAGGCGCCCGACGCCGCGATGCTGCAACGGATCGTGCAGGTGCCGGTTCCGCAGAGCGACCCGCTGCTCGGGGCGGGTGGACCATTGCTGCAGTATTGGACGAAGCCTACCGCCGTCGACTGACCTCGTCGTCCAACATGGTCACGCCTGCCGCGAAGCTGGCCCCGCCGCCCAGACATCGCACGCCGGATCGAACTCGGTCGTCGCTGCGTGCTCGGAGCGCCAGCCGAAGCCGCAGATCGCCATGACGCTCTGGCGCATCGGATCCAGGTCCAGCGCCTTGCCGAGATCGACATCATTGATGGCAGAGGTGACGAACGCGCCCAACCCCAGATCCGTGGCCGAGAAGTAGAGCGCCTGTGAGATGTGGCCGACGTCCAGGGTCAGCGCGCGATAGGCCTTGGCATGCTGGCGATACTTCCAGAACGTCCGGTTGAATCGCGGTGCCAGCAGGACCAGCACGTGAGCGCCGGCGAACCAATGCTGCCCGGCCAGCGCCACCCTCGCGAAAGTATCGATGTCCGGTCCCGGGCACGGCAGCTGGGTTAACGCGTGATCCACAGGGTGGTAGTGGTACAGGCCGGGTTCGATTCCTTCCACCCGGCGTATCAGCAGGTAGGCTTCGGTCGGGTGCAGCCCGCCGGCGGACGGCACGTTCTTCTTCAGGAACACCGTGTCGTCCTGGACCTTCAGCGTCGCCCGCGCCATCAGCACGCGCTGCAACATCCGCAGGAACAGCGCGTGCGGCAGCGGGCGGCTATCGTCGTAATTGCGACAGGTAACGCGACGCGCAAGCATGGCCTCAAAGGCGCCATCGTCCAGCCGCGGCAATGGAATCCTGGCAAGGCCGGACCCGACCTCCTGCACCTCCGGCGGCGGCGCGCCCAGCTTGCGGCGCAGGTCCGGGGCGGACACCATGCCGTTGCGCTCCATCGCGGTCACCCCATCGATGCCCTGCCAACGGCTCGCCCAGTGCGCCACTGCGGCGGCCGGCCACCAATGCGCGGACCGCAATGCCTCGTCGCGTTCGCGAAACGCCGCAGAACCTGCGTCGTCGCCGATCAGCAGGCCGCGCTCGAGCGCCCGCTCGATCGCATCATCGGCATGGTCAACCAGTTGTGCGCGCTCGACCCATTCCGTTGGACTGACCTGGCCGAGCAACGGCAGGTCGGCCGCGTCCAGTTCGAGCTCGCCGTCCAGGTGCGGCGCCAGGGCGACCCAGGCCCGCCGGCGACGCAGGCCCGCACCGCCCCGCAGCAGGCTGGCCAGGTCGAACGCCACGCTTTCCCTCGCCTCGACGAACAGCACGGCGCAGCGCCTCAGGCGCATGAATTCCTCGTTTCCGCTGTGTTTGAGCGCTGCATCGATTGGCCACATTGGAGAGATGCTGGACTGCTAGGATACCGTCGCGGCCCCGGTCGTTCCTGCGAGCACCCGTGGCAACCGCACCTCCACCATGCGTGCATCGCATGTCCACCGCTATCGCAACAGGGGACCACATCATGACCGATCAGCCGCAGGGGCATCCGCCCTTCGATCTCGCCACCGCCCAGCAATTGCTCACGCTTCTGTCCACCGACGACGACTTCCGCGCGCTGTTCGCGCAGGATCCGGGCGCGGCGCTGCGTAGTTTGGGCCTTTCCGAGCAACGCGTCGCCGCCGCGCTGGAGGAGCCGACCTGCCTGTGCACGTCGGACCTGGCGAGCAAGGAAGAAATCCAAGAAGCCCTGGAGTTGCTGCTGGCCTACCTCACCGCCGAGGGTACGCACACGGTCGTTCACTGTTTCGAGGCGGGTTCCGTCGTCGCCAGCCTGACCGCCAGATAGTTCGGTAGCGCTTGTCCCGCCCAGGCGCGTCGGAAGGTTTCCGCCTTCTGCCGCGCCTGGTCGGTCTGGCCAAGGCTGGCCAGGATTTCCGTGGTACTCACCACCGCCAGGTTCGCGTCGGCGACATTCATCGCTTGCAGCACCAGCCCACCGATCGGTTCGATGTACGCCAGCCCGCGACGCGCGACCAACCAGTCGTTTTCGGCCATGGCCTGCTTCTTCTCGCCGGCCGCGAGCAAGGCATCGCGCAGGCTGACGTGAAGCTGGTACGGCTCCCTGCCATCGATCTGCTCGCGTAACAGAGCGACCGCACGCGCGGGAGTTCCGCTGTCGACGAGCTGTTGCGCCTGCAGCAAGGACAGCAGCTTGGTCATCGGCGGAAAGCCCGACTCCGCGACCAGGGACGCGAGCTGCGCGGCGTGCACGTCGTACAGCGTTCGGTCGCCGCTGCGCTGCGCCAGGCGGATCGCCGACATCGCCACGATGATCAGGTCGTCGCGATCGCCGGCGTCACCGTGGACCGCGCGCTCCAGCGCTTCGCCGGCAATTCGCGCCAACAAGGCCCTGTCCACCGTCCGCGGATCGGTAACGAAGGCGACCGCCTGCTGCGCGATCTGCAAGGGATAGCGAATCACCGGCTCCGCATCCGCCGACGCCGCTACGGCGGCCCGCGCGGCGGCGGCGGCATCGCCCAAGCGGCCCTGGTCCAGCGGAATGGAAATCTGTTCGAAGCGGTCGGTCAATGCCGAGCCCGATGCCGCCAGCGCCGCCATGATCCTGCCAGCCGCCGGATAGTCTTTCATCGCCGCGAACGCCGCAGCATGGCGCCGGGTCGCCGGATAGCCGCCAAGTTCCTCGGCCTGCTTGAAGGCGTTCAGCGCGTCGCCATATCGGCCCTGCGCCAGGTAGATGCGACCCTGCAATTCCACTGCCACATCGCGCAGCGGATTCTGCGGCACCGCGAACTTCTGCACGCTATGCTCGGCGGAAGCGTAATTGCCCTCGGTGAACTCGTCCCAGGCGAACTGCGCCGCGCCGGCGTAGTAGTCCGGATACAGTTCCGACAGCATCTTCCACTTCTGCTTGGCCTGCCGCCATGGGTGCGGGCCGAGTTCGCTCGCCCACGCGTCCAGGTACAACGCATCGCGCTCGGAAAGATGGTCGCGCAGGGCCATGGCCTTGGCCAGGTACTGCAGCGCCGCGCGATTGTTGGCGGTGGAGATCTCGACTCGCATCGACCCCATGTAGGCCAGTGCGAAATCCTTGTCGATCTCCGCGGCCTTGGCGAAGTACTGATCGGCGGTCCGGAAGTCGCGCCGGGTGAAGTACTTCATCGCGATCGCATAGGCCTTCAGGGCGTCCAGGCTGCTGGTGGTGACGCTCGGCAGCGGAGGCGAATTCTTCCTGATGACGTCCTCGCCTTCGCCCAGCTGCTCGCGCAGCGATGCGGTGACCGCGTCGATCGACGCCAGCACCGAGCCGGCGCCACGGCCGTCGCGGGACTCGGCATAGACGGTCGCCTGCGTCCGCGGATCGACCACCTCGGCGCTCACCCGCACCCGCCCGCCGACCTCCGACACCGTGGCCAGCAGCACGGCGCGCGCGCCGTCGCGCTGCGCGATCTCCGATGCTGTGGCGCGATCGAGCGGCGTGTGCTCCGGATCGCGGCGCATCCGCGTGAGCGTGTCGCGCACCTTCAGATCACTGAGCACATTGACGTAGCGCGACTGCTCCAGGCTGATGCGGAAGGCCTGCTGCAGGGAGTCGTCCAGTGCGACGTCGCCGGTCAGATTGCGCAAATCCCCCACCACCACCCAGTCGCGTTCGGCGAAGGCGATGGCCGGCTGCGGGCGGGTGACGAACCAGGCGCCGACGGCGAACGCGGCGATCAGCGCCGCTTCCGCCGCCAGCGCTGCCGGCCGCCGCCACAGCGGGATGTCGCGCCAGGCCTTGGGCGTGGGCTTGGGCGCGCGCAGCGGGGTGTGGCCGATCTCGCCGACTTCGTAGATCTCCAGCGGGGTCGGCACACCCTTGAAGCGCCAGCGACCGTGCGATTTCCACAGCAGGCGCTCGCCGCGTTCGCCCAGCTCGCGGGCGGCGCGGTGGGTCAAGGACTCGGCCACCGCCGACAGCAGGATCTGCCCGGGCCGGGCCAGGGTCATCAGCCGCGCCGCGGTCGGCTTGGCCAGGCCTTCCACCTCCAGCGGCTTGGCGCCCACCTGCACGGCGGCGTCGCTGTTGCGCCAGGTCAGCACTTCGCCCACATGCAGGCCGGCGCGCACCTTCAGGTCGAGCTTGCGCTGCGTGCCCAGCTCGCGCAGGCCGCGGCTGTAGTCCAGGGCGAAGCCGAGGCCGTCGATCGGCCGTTCGAACAACAGCAGCAGCCCGTCGGAACGGTCGATCAGACGGCCGCGCCAACGCTGCTGCAACTCCAGCACCAGCGAGTCGTGCCGCTTGAACAGGTCGGCCGCATTGGCGTCGCCGAGCTTTTCCACCAGCGCCACCGAATCGCACAGGTCGGTCAGCAGCAGGGTACGAAGCTGCGGGACCTCGGGTTGCGGTGCGGTGGCATCGGTCATGGCGGCGGCTCGGCGGGACGCGGTGACTCAGCAGGGGGCAGAGGCGAGGTCGTGCCAGTACAGGCGGTTGCCGCCCTGGCGCTTCGCTTCGTACAGCGCCGCGTCGGCGTTGGCGTACCAGTCGTTCCAGTCCGAATGCGGATCCACCCGGCTGATGCCGATGCTGACCGGGCAGATGTGCGGCGCCGGGTGCGGCACGCCCAGCAGATTCTGCACGGTGGCGAGCACGAACTCGCCGATGCGGCGCAGGTCCTCGACCGTGCCGGCGGCCACCAGCAGGCAGAACTCGTCGCCGCCCAGGCGGCACGCCGTGTCGTCCGGCCCGGCCACCGAGCGCAGGATGTTGGCGACGTTCTGCAGCACGCGATCGCCGACCAGGTGACCGTGGGCGTCGTTGATGTGCTTGAAGCGGTCGCAGTCGATCAGCAGCAGGCCCGGGCCGGGCGAGCGGCCATCGCGGCGACACTCCTGCAGGCGCAGGATCAGTCCGCGGCGGTTGTGCAGGCCGGTCAGTTCGTCGGTCCGCACCAGTTCCTCGGTCTGGCTGAGCTGGTGGGTGGTGGCGTAGAGGTTGTCCAGCGCCGCTTCCAGGTCGCGGTTGCGCCGGCGCAGCTGACGGATCAGGGTCTGCTCGTTCATCACCACGCGCATGATCGTGCGGCGCAGGAAGTAGGCGACCACGCCCGGGTCGCGCTCGACCAGGCGCTGGAAGTCGTCGTGGTCCAGTTCCACCAGGGCGCCGTCGCTGGCGGCGAGCGCGTCGGCGCTGCGCATGTGGTTGCCGATCAGCAGGCCCAGCTCACCGAAGAACTCGCCATGGCCGAGGTGCTTGACCACCAGGTCCTCGCCGAAATCCAGATCGATCACGCCGCTGGTGATCACGAACATCGCGCTGCCGCCGTCGCCACGGCGGAACAGCACATCGCCGGCGCGCACCGTCCGGGCGCGACCGAACTCGGAAAACAGACGCAATTCTGCAGCGGTCAGCACCGCCAGCTCGTTCGGCTTCGGAGCGACCGCAGCGTTGGAAATTGTGCCGCGTGCGGTGGATGCGGCGCTGTCGCAGCTCATCCGGCCCCCTAATGTGACGTCGCTGGCCCTGTCCGCGGAGCATAGCACCTACACGCCGCGCTCACGATACGTTTCACAGGCAATCTCGCCCCTGCAAGAGACATCGCAAGCCGCCGCTGCGACGATCTGTCGCACGCGGTAGACAGCGCCGTTCCGCCGACGGCAGCGCAAAAAAAGCCCGGGCGAACCCGGGCTTCCCACCTCCTGCCAGGGAGGGGCGATCGATCGGCGCGCCTGGCTGCAGGTCAGGCCGCTTTCTCGCCATGGAACTGCTCTTCCTCGGTCGAGCCCTTCAGCGCGGTGGTCGAGGACTGGCCCTGCTGGATTGCCTGGGTCACCGCATCGAAGTAGCCAGTGCCGACCTCGCGCTGGTGCTTGACCGCGGTGAAGCCGCGGTCGGCGGCGGCGAACTCGGCCTCCTGCAGTTCGACGAAGGCGCTCATCTGCCGGCGCGCGTAGCCGTGCGCCAGGTTGAACATCGAGTAGTTCAGCGCATGGAAGCCGGCCAGGGTGATGAACTGGAACTTGTAGCCGTAGCTGGCGATCTCGCGCTGGAACTTGGCGATGGTGGCGTCGTCCAGGTTCTTCTTCCAGTTGAAGCTGGGCGAGCAGTTGTAGGCCAGCAGCTTGCCGGGGAACTTGGCGTGGATGGCCTCGGCGAACTTGCGCGCGAACTCCAGGTCCGGCTTGCCGGTCTCGCACCAGATCAGGTCGGCGAAGGGCGCGTAGGCCAGGCCGCGGCTGATCGCCTGGTCCAGGCCCTTGCGGGTACGGAAGAAGCCTTCGACGGTGCGCTCGCCGGTGGTGAACGGGCGGTCGTTGGGGTCGATGTCGCTGGTCACCAGGTCGGCGGCCTCGGCGTCGGTACGCGCCACCAGCAGGGTCGGCACGCCCATCACGTCGGCGGCCAGGCGCGCGGCGTTCAACTTCTCGATCGCCTCGCGGGTCGGCACCAGCACCTTGCCGCCCATGTGCCCGCACTTCTTCACCGAGGCCAACTGGTCCTCGAAGTGCACGCCGGCCGCGCCGGCCTCGATCATCGCCTTCATCAGTTCGAAGGCGTTGAGCACGCCGCCGAAGCCGGCCTCGGCGTCGGCCACGATCGGCTGCAGGAAGTCGATCTCGTCCTTGCCCTCGGCGTGGTGCAACTGGTCCGCACGCAGCAGGGTGTTGTTGATGCGCTTGACCACCGCCGGCACCGAGTCGGCCGGGTACAGCGACTGGTCCGGGTACATCTGCCCGGCCAGGTTGGCGTCGGCGGCCACCTGCCAGCCGGACAGGTAGATGGCGTTGAGCCCGGCCTTGACCTGCTGCATCGCCTGGTTGCCGGTCAGCGCGCCCAGCGCGTTGACGAAATCCTTCTCATGCAGGTACTTCCACAGCTTCTCGGCACCGAGCCGGGCCAGCGAATGCTCCACGTGCACCGTGCCGCGCAGGCGCACCACGTCGGCGGCGGTGTAGTTGCGGGTGATCCCGGCCCAACGCGGATCGGTGTCCCAGTCGCGCTGGATCTGTTCGGCGGTCTGCAACGTGGTGCTCATCTGGCGTTCTCCTCGAAAAATGGATGCAGCGATGAAACGGTGGGGGTGTGCCGGATAAAGAGCTTGGAAGGCTCGGCAGGGATCAGACGCAGGGACATCGCTTCCACGATTCCCCATTCCCGACTCCCCACTCCCGGCTTCAATCAATCAACTGATAGGCCGGCAAGGTCAGGAAGTCGGCCAGTTCCTCGTCGCGGGTCAGGCTGCCCAGCAGCGCGATGGCCTCGTCCACCCGCGCCCCGCCCGGCAGCAGCGCGCGCTCGCCCAGCCGTGCCGGCAACTGCCGCAGGCAGGCGTCGAACAGGGCGAAGTCGATGGCGGTGCCGTCGTCCAGGTGCAGGCCGCCCACGTGCAGCCACTGCCACAACTGGCTGCGGCTGATCTCGGCGGTGGCGGCGTCCTCCATCAGGTGGTGGATCGGCACGCAGCCGTTGCCGTCCAGCCACGCCGCCAGGTAGCGCACGCACACTTCGATGTTGCCCTCGAAGCCGGCGCGGGTGATGGTGCCGGTGGACGGGGCGATCAGCGTGTCGCGGTCGGCCTGCACGTCCTCGCGGCGCACCGCATGCTGGTTCGGCGTGCGCATGTGCTCGTCGAACACCGCACGGGCGATCGGGATCAGCGCCGGGTGCGCCACCCAGGTGCCGTCGTGGCCGGCGGTGACCTCGCGCAGCTTGTCCGCGCGCACCCGCGCCATCGCCTGTTCGTTGGCCGCCTCGTCGTGGCTGATCGGGATCTGCGCGGCCATGCCGCCCATCGCATGCGCGCCACGACGATGACAGGTGCGGATCAGCAGTTCCGAATAGGCCTTCAGGAACGGCTGGGTCATGGTCACCTGGCCGCGCTCGGGCAGCACCCGGTCCGGATGCCGGCGGAAGGTCTTCAGGTAGGAAAAGATGTAGTCCCAGCGGCCGCAGTTCAGGCCGACGATGCGCCCGCGCAGCGCGTGCAGGATCTCGTCCATCTCGAACACCGCCGGCAGCGTCTCGATCAGCACGGTGACCTTGATCTGGCCCTGCGGCAGGCCGAGCATGTCCTCGATGTGCGCCAGCGCGGTCTCCCACAGCGCCGCTTCCTCCATCGACTGCAGCTTGGGCAGGTACAGATACGGGCCGCGGTCCTTGGCCTGCAGCGCGCGGCCGTTGTGGAAGGCGAACAGCGCCGCATCGAACAGACCGCCGGCCAGCGGCTGGCCATCGACCAGCACGTGCTTCTCGTCCAGGTGCCAGCCGCGCGGGCGCACGATCAGCACTGCCTGTTCCTCGTAGGGACGCAGCGCATAGCGCTTGCCCGGGCTGCCGTCGCGCGCGGCCGGCGCGGTGAAGGTCAGGGTCCCGGCGACCGCCTCGGCCAGCGCGCGCTGGCCGGCGACCAGGTTGCGCCAGGTCGGCGCGGTCGAGTCCTCGAAGTCGGCCATGTACACCTTGGCGCCGGAGTTCAGCGCGTTGATGACCATCTTCGGATCGGTCGGGCCGGTGATCTCGACCCGGCGGTCCTGCAGCGCCTCGGGCAGCGGCGCCACCTGCCAGTCGCCCTCGCGGATCGCGCGGGTGTCGTCGCGGAAGTCCGGCAGGCCGCCGGCGTCGAAGAAGGCCTGGCGCTCGCGCCGCGCCGCCAGCCGCGCCTGCCGCTCCGGCTCGATCGCCCGGTGCAGCGACACCAGCAGGGCCAGCAGCGGCGGCGGCAGCAGGGCGTCCTGGCCGGCCAGCGAGGTGGTCAGGGCGATCCCCGGCGTGGAACGCGTGGGGTCTGGAGCGACAGCGAAAGCGGGGGCGGACATGTGGGGATTCCTCGATGTTTCCGGGGCTCCACCGTGCTTCCAGGACATGTATTTGACAAAGCAGTTTTGTCAATGCCTTATATAAGGAAGCCTTATATCTGTCACACCATGGCCACGGGAAGCACCGCAACCCCTCGATTTCCCTACAAATCCGACCGGCTCAAGCCGCTGCGCGCGTTCTGCCAGACGGTGCGCCTGGGCGCGGTGTCGCGGGCCGCGGAGGCCTTGTTCGTCAGCCAGCCGGCGGTGACCCTGCAGTTGCAGGCGCTGGAACGCGAACTGGGCGTGGTGTTGTTCGAGCGCAGCGGCCGGCGCCTGGTGCCCAGCCGCGAGGGCCAGTTGCTGTACGAGATGGCGCAGCCGCTGGTGGAGAGCCTGGATCGGCTGGAGGCCGACTTCCGCGAGAAGGCGCGCGGGCTGGACGCCGGCGAACTCAACGTCGCCGCCAACAGTTCCACCATCCTCTACCTGCTGCCCAAGATCGTGGAGGCCTTCCGCGCCCGCCACCCGCAGGTGCGGCTGACCCTGCACAACGCGATCAGCGCCGACGGCACCGACCTGCTGCGCGAGGACGCGGTGGACCTGGCGGTCGGCTCGATGCTCGACGTGCCGGCCGACCTCAGCTACGCCCCGGTGTACCGCTTCGAGCAGTTGCTGATCGCCCCGCACGACCATCCGCTGGCACGCAAGCCGAAGCTGACCCTGGAGGACCTGTCGCCGTACCCGCTGATCCTGCCGCCGCGGCGCCAGGTCACCTATCGCCTGGTCGACCTGGTGTTCCAGCAGGCGCGCGTGCCCTACACCGTGGCGCTGGAGGTCGGCGGCTGGGAAGTGATCAAGCAGTACGTGGCGATGGGCATGGGCGTGTCCATCGTCAGTTCGATCTGCCTCACCGACGCCGACCGCGCGCGCCTGGCCACCCGCGCCCTGGGCGATTACTTCCCGGCGCGCAGCTACGGCGTGGTGGTGCGCAAGGGCAAGTACCTGTCGCCGCAGGCGCGCGCCTTCATCGAGCTGATCCAGCCGGACCTGTTCACCCCGCGCGGCTACGACGAGAGCGGGCCCTCGGAGCGGTAGCCGCGCACGCCGCGCGTCAGCGCCGCCCTTGGGCTCTGCTACCGTGGCGGCACGCCCGCTGCACACCGACCGCCGTGTCCCTGCCCTCCCGCTACGCCGAAGCCGACGCACCCCCGGCGCTGCGCGACCGCCTGCGCTGCAGTTGGCGATTCCGCCAGGGCGAAGCCGAGACCGCCGCGACGCAGGTGCTGCCGGATGGCTGCGTCGACCTGATCTGGGACGGCCGCGCCCTGTTCGTCGCCGGGCCGGACCGCCGCGCCACCGATGCCAGATTGGCGCCAGGCAGCGTGCTCACCGGCGTGCGCCTGGCCGCCGGTGCCGGCGCCAGCCTGCTCGGCATGCCGCTACACGCCATTGCAGACCAGCGTGTGCCGCTGGAGGCGCTGTGGGGCGTCCGCGGCCGCGACTGGCAGGCACGGATGGAAGACACCGCCGATCCGCTGACGACTTTGCACACGCTGTGCGCCAGCCGCCCGCTGCAGGCCGACAGCGCGATGGCCTGGCTGTTCGCGCAACTCGCCGGCGCGACGCCGCCGCGGCTGGCCGCATTGACAGCCGCGCTGGGCGTCAGCGAACGCACGCTGCGCCGGCGCAGCCACGAGGCGTTCGGCTACGGCGCCAAGACCCTGGAGCGCATCCTGCGCCTGCAGCGCTTCCTGGGTCTGGCGCGCCAGCATCCCAGCCTGACCGCGGCGGCGCTGGAGGCCGGCTACGGCGACGCCCCGCACCTGGTGCGCGACAGCCGGCAACTGACCGGCCTGAGCCCGCGCGAGCTGGTGCAGCGGCACGCGCGCTGATTTGGCCTGCGACGTCGCCACGCAGCGCGACGGCGCCGCCACGGCATCGTCCCTGAAGCCTCGTGTGGCACCATTTGTTACCGTGCCGACAGACGCGGACCCGAGGTGATACATGGCCAGAGATCCAGGCTTGGAACACATGCTGCGCGACGTGCTCCAAGCGCGGCCGGGCCTGACCGAGAAAGCGATGTTCGGCGGCTGGGCCTGGCTGGTGCACGGCCACCTGCTGTGCGGCGCACGCGACGACGGCGTGCTAGTGCGGCTCGGCAAGGGTAACGACGGATGGGCGTTGGCGATCCCCGGCATCGTGCCGATGCTGTCGCGCGGCCGGGCCATGGCGGGCTGGATCAGGGTCGCGCCAGAGACCTTCGCCGACGACGCGCTCGCCGCGCGCCTGCTGCGCGAGGCAACCGCCTTCGTGCGCACGCTGCCGCCGAAGTGAGCGCAGTGCCGGCCTTCCCAGGCCGGCCGCGCGCGGCGTCGGCGCGACGTCGCTGCAGGAAACCGGCGTGTCGCTCGACCGAAGCAGGACGCCGCCGCTCGCCAACGGCGGCACGCATGCTGGCCGTTTTCGCCAAGCCGGCGCCGCCCCGGCGATGGATACTGGCGGCTCTTCCACAGGAGCCGCCCATGTCCCGCGCCGAGCAGCATCACCGCATCGACTATCTGGAATTCGCCGTCGCCTCGATCGCCGCGGCCAAGGCCTTCTACGGTCAGGCCTTCGACTGGACCTTCCAGGACTACGGCCCGGACTACTGCGAATTCCGCGACGGCCGCCTGAGCGGCGGCTTCTTCCACGGCACACCGCAACCCGGCGGCGCCCTGTGGGTGCTGTACTCCAACGACCTCGCCGCCACCCAGGCGCGCATCGAAGCCGCCGGCGGCCGCATCGTGCGCCCGCTGTTCGACTTCCCAGGCGGGCGCCGCTTCCACTTCGCCGACCGCGACGGCTACGAACTGGCGGTGTGGTGCGAGGGCTTCTGACGGCACCGCGGCACCAGCAGGTTGCCTCCGCAGGAGCGGCTTCAGTCGTGACGGGCACTCCCGGTAACGCCTGTCGCGGCTGAAACCGTTCCTACGGATCAGGTCGCGTCATTGCGCGCGGTGCCCTACAGCCGCGCCCACTCGAATCCCTCGCCGCGGCGGTAGAACACCGCCAGCGCCTTGCCGTAGACGCTGTCGGCATCGACGAAGCCGAAATAGCGGCCATCGAAACTGTCGCCGCGATGATCGCCCATGACCAGCAGCTTACCGGGCGGCACCCCCACGTCGTGCAGATCCGGGCCACCACCCGCATCGAGGTCCAGCCGCGCAGTGCGCGCGCCGAACCGCTCGGCATCGTCTGCGGCGCCCACCTGCAACGGCTGGCCGTTGATGGAGAGATGGCCATCGCGCACATCCACACGGTCGCCCGCCACCGCCACCACGCGCTTGATCAGGCGGGTGCCGTCGTGCGGCGAATCGAACACCGCCACATCGCCGCGCTGCGGCCGACCGCGTTCGAGCACGCGGTATTCGGTGAACGGCACGCGCAGCCCGTAAGCGCTCATGTCCACGGCGACGCGATCGCCGGGCTGCAGGGTCGGCTGCATCGAACCGGAGGGCACCACATAGTGATTGGCGAAGGACGACCGCGCGGCGGTGAGCAGCAACAGCATCACCACCATCGGCAGCAGTTCCTTGCGGCTCCAGCGCGCGGCGCGCTGCAGGCGGGTGGCATGCGGATCGGCGTGGGTCATGGGGCACCTGGGATGAGCGAGGGTGGCACGGGTCGTGCCATCGCGACAGTGCGCGCTTGGCGGCTCGGAGGGCCAGTGACGAAAGGTATGGCGATAGTGCGCTGGGGGACGCCGCGCGCCGAGAGAGGCTATGTGCAGGCGAAGACCCAATGGTGAGCGTCATGCCACCCGAGAAAAAGCGGTCAACTGCATTGAGCCAGACATTGTTGCGTGAGGCACGGACGCCTCGGCGGAAAGGAAACCCTCACATTTTTCTGAGTTCCCTACACGGAGACTCAGAAACGCAGCGCAATCGCAGGCCGAACAGCCCCCTCCGATTCACCTCCGTATAAGTAGCTAAGAAATGATCGGAGTTTGCATTGACACTGCGCAGCATTTTAACTGCCATGTAGGCCGCATCGTCAATTGTTCGAGCGCGAAACCTCCTGCCATTCCGCGCCGTCGCACACCAGCGTCAACGTAGAATTGGCCGCGACGGTGAAATTGGATGCCAACCTGAGGTTCTGACTGTTATCGATGACGGTAAGGACGTCGTTGAACTTCAGTGTCAGCTGATGCCCGGCGAAGGTCGCGGTGATGCCGCCGATATTGCTCGTTCCGGTCACCACCACGTAGCAGTGAAACGGTTGGACCGTGATGGTCGTCGCCGATGCGACCGTATGCGACGTCGCATCGAATCCGTGTGCGTAGGACAGCGTGCCAGAAGTGAAATCCATGCCGTTGTCGATCACGTTTCCGCTCATCGACACTTCGCGTGCAAGTCCACCCAGAAAAACTGCCTTGGGGGAATTGCCATCGAAGCGGCAGCCGGTCAGCAGCGGGCCTGGAGATGCGGCAGCGGAAGGTGAGTACATGTAGCCATAGCGGTAGTTTGCGGTTGGCGCGCCGTTGCTCTGGAAGCTGCAACCCACGAACTGCACGCTGCCGGTGCACGCCTGGTAGACACCAGCGGCCGCATTGGAAAAGAACCGGCAACCGGTGAACTGGATGCCCGAATACGATCCCATGTCGTCCATGAACAGGCCGCACGCATCCTGGCTGCCGCCCTGCAGCTTTCCTGCCGACGCGAACCAACACCCCACGAAGCTCCATTGCTGCTTCGTGCCAGCGCCGGTGAGCGTGACGCAATTGGAGTTTCGCGTTGCATCGAAGAAGCAACTGGTCAGGTAGAAATTCGCCGCCCGCACCTCGGCATCCACCAGCAGGTCGCCATTGACGAACCCGCCCACATCGGCGTCCAGCATGTAAAGCGCGTCGATGTCGTGCGCCTGTATGCCCCACAACGCGACGGGAGCGGATTGGGCGATGTCGTCGTTGCCACGGAGGAAGCACCCGATCACATGCATGTTCGCGCCGGATCCGGAGGTCCCCTTCGTGCCAAGCAGCAGTGCGGTACCAGCGCCGGAGGGGTTCACGATCTTGACCCGTTGCAGTTCGACTTCCTCGAACCCCAGGAAGTTCAGGCCATTGAACCAGTTCGCAACTTTCACATCCATGATGATCGAGCGGCGCTCCATCGAAAATCGGAACATCGCTCCCGCGGTCTTGGACACCGTCGACCCAACCGTGAAGTTGGAGAATTTCCTGTACTTGCGATCGGCATTCGAATAGAACAGATCTGCCGTAGCCGATGTCGTTCGTACGAGCGTGTTGTCCTGCCCGAAACCATCGATCCACAGGTTATCGACACCGGAGATGTCGATGGGACCGCTGACATCGTACTTGCCGCTAGGCACGTACAGCTTGCCGCCGCCAAGATCGGAGAAGTGGGCAATGGCACGATTGAAGGCGGGAAGCCAATCCTGCCCGTCGCCTTGTTCGTAGAAGTCGCGAAGACTCGCGGTACCCGCCGGGTCCTGTTGCGCTGCAGGCGCACTCGTTTGCTCCGCGGTTTGAGCTTGATCGTGTTCTGGAAGGTTCATGTCGGCTCCTCGTCTCGCGTGGGTTACATTGCGTTCTTCTTCGCCGGCCAAGTCCGATGCTTCGGCACGTTCGTCGCTGTACGGGTTGGCTCATCGGTTCCGCAGCAGACAGGCGCCACCCAATACCAAAAAACGGGATGGCCGCAAGGCCATCCCGTTCTCGACACACTCGATCGGCGCAGCGCCGATCAGTTCTTCAGACCGCGGTTTTCCAGCAGCGGCTCGACGCTGGGGTCCTTGCCGCGGAAGTCGCGGTACAGGGTGGCCAGGTCGACGGTGTTGCCGCGCGAGAGGATCTTGGCGCGGAAGATGTCGCCGTTGGCGCGGGTCAGGCCGCCATGCTCCTTGAACCACTGGAACGCGTCGTCGTCGAGCACTTCCGACCAGAAGTAGGCGTAGTAGCCGGCCGAGTAGCCGCCGCCCCAGATGTGGTCGAAATAGGTGGTGCGGTAGCGCGGCGGCACTTCCGGCAGGTCCACCTTGTACTTCTTCAGCGAGTCGGCCTCGTACTTGTCCACGTCCTGCAGCGGCGCGTCGGCCGGCAGGGTGTGCCAGGACAGGTCGAGCAGCGCCGCCGACAGGTACTCGGTGGTGGCGTAGCCCTGGTTGAAGGTGCGCGACTTCTTGATCTTCTCCACCAGGTCGGCCGGCATCGCTTCGCCGGTCTGGTAGTGCTTGGCGTAGTGCGCGAACACCTTCGGATCCGACGCCCAGTGCTCGTTGAACTGCGAGGGGAACTCGACGAAGTCGCGCGAGGTGGCGGTGCCGGCCAGGGTCGGGTACTTCACGTTGGAGAACATGCCGTGCAACGCATGGCCGAACTCGTGGAACATGGTGGTGACGTCGTCGAAGCTCAGCAGCGCCGGCTGGCCCGGGGCGGGCTTGGTGAAGTTGCAGACGTTGTAGACCACCGGCTTGGTGCCGGTCAGGCCGTTCTGGCCGACGAACTCGTCCATCCAGGCGCCGCCGGACTTGCTGTCGCGCTTGAAGTAGTCGGTGTAGAACAGCGCCAGCGACTTGCCGTCCTTGTCGAACACTTCATAGACCTTCATCCCGTCGTGGTAGGTGGGGATGTCGGTGCGTTCCTTGAAGGTGAGGCCGTACAGCTGGTTGGCGGCGTAGAAGACGCCGTTCTGCAGCACATTGTCCAGTTCGAAGTACGGCTTGATCTGCGCTTCGTCGAGGTCGTACTTGGCCTTGCGCACCTGCTCGGCGTAGAAGTCCCAGTCGGCGGCGGTGAGCTTGAAGCCGCCCTTCTGGGCGTCGATCACCTTCTGCATCTCGGCCGCTTCGCTGCGCGCCTTGGCGGTGGCGGCGGGCACGGTGTCGGTGAGCAGCTTCAGCGCCGCGTCCGGGGTCTTGGCCATCTGGTCGCTGAGGCTGTAGGCGGCGTAGCTGTCGAAGCCGAGCAGCTTGGCCTTCTGCGCGCGCAGCTGCGCCAGGCGCTGCACGGTCTGGCGGGTGTCGTTGGCATCGCCCTTCTCGGCGCGCGACTGCGAGGCGGCCATCACCTGCTGACGCAGGTCGCGGTCCTTCAGCGAGGCCAGCACCGGCTGCTGGGTGGTGTTCTGCAGGGCCAGCAGGTACTTGCCGTCGAGCTTGCGCGCGGTGGCGTCCTGCGCGGCCGAGGCGATGTCGCCGTCGGACAGGCCGTCGAGCTTGGCCTTGTCGTCCACCACCACCGCACCGGCGGCGGTGGCCGCGACCAGCTTGGTGTGGAACTGCGTGGCCAGGGTGGTCTCTTCGACGTTGAGCTTGCGCAGGGTGGCCTTGTCGGCGTCGGACAGTTGCGCGCCGGCGCGCACGAACTCCTGGTATTCGTACTCGACCAGGCGCTTCTGCTCCGGGTCGAGGGTCAGCGTGTCGCGCTGGTCGTACAGGCTCTTGATGCGCGCGAACAGCTTCGGGTCCAGGCTGATCTCGTCCTGGTGCGCGGCCAGCTTGGGCGCGATCTCTTCCTGGATCTTCTGGCGGGCATCGTTGGTGTCGGCCTGGACCAGACCGAAGAAGATGCGCGACACGCGGGTCAGGGTCTCGCCGCTGCGCTCCATCGCTTCCAGGGTGTTGGCGAAGGTGGCCGGTTCCGGGTTGTCGGCGATCTTGCGGATCTCGGCCAGGTGCTGCTTCATGCCTTCTTCGAACGCCGGCAGGTAGTCGCTGTCCTTGATCTTGTCG